>CAJXUM010000139.1 GCA_913060855.1 uncultured Lewinella sp.
ATTTTTTCCCAAATTAGATGAAACAGAAGATGTTTTAACTTTTGCACAGATCGCTGAACGCCTTTTAGCTGAATTAGGCTACGAGCCAGATTATTGCAAAACGGAAGACGAAGCTCGTCAAAAGGCTAAATTGATGACGGCCGATACCCATCAATATCCGGTGTACTTCTTTTCTACTAATACATCTGGTGAAAAGCCTTTTGAGGAATTTTATACTACATCTGAGACCGTTGACCTGGACTCTTTTCAAGCCTTAGGTGTGATCAAGGATGCCAAACGTAGGCAAATCCAAGACTTGAATCTAATTATCAGCAACTTGGAGCAACTCTTTGCGTCTGAGAAGATCACCAAGGAAAAAGTCGTGAGCGTCCTCAAAGATTTTCTGCCCACCTTTGAGCATATTGAAACAGGTAAGAATTTAGACCAGCGAATGTAGTATCTCTGGCCATGTCAGGTGCTGGGGTTGAAGGAGTAGAGTTTAAGGTTTAGGCGAGAGTATCGGGTTTAGGGTTTAAAGCTTGACTCAGCGCCCTGTCGATACGATTAGAGCTATTTGGGCCGCGTTTTTGGAGATAAAGTGCCTCCTAAATATCTAGTAGCATGCGCCCAGCTAAACCTTAAACTTTCAACCTTAAACCTCATTCACATCCAAGACCCAATAGTTTAAAAAAACGACAACCCCCCACTTTATGTATCTAATCATAAAACGTATTATTGACATCCTACTATCTACGCTTGTTCTAATCATTTTATTTCCTTTATTCCTGCCCATTGTAATTGGTCTGAGATTGACCGGAGAAGGGGAAGTTTTTTACTTCCAGAAACGAGTAGGCTACAAAAATCAATTCTTTTACATCTGGAAATTTGCCACGATGTTGAAGGACAGTCCCAATATCGGCACGGGTGAATTAACGCTTCGAAATGACCCTCGGCTAACTCCTTTGGGGAAATACTTACGGATGACTAAAATCAACGAATTGCCCCAAATTATAAATGTGTTGAAAGGAGATATGAGTATAGTCGGTCCAAGACCTTTGACTGAAAAAGCTTTTTTGGCCTATCCGGAAGAAATCAGAGCCTTCATTTACAACGCCAAACCTGGTATCACTGGCATTGGGTCAATCATATTTAGAGATGAAGAAGAGACCATATCTAAATCAAAAGAAGATCCACACGTTTTTTACCGAAAACATATCGCGCCTTATAAGGGCAAACTTGAATTGTGGTATCAGCAACATAAATCAACTTTTGTCGACTTTTTATTAATGTTCCTCACTGCCTGGGTGATTATTTCCCCCAAGAGTAAGCTCTACTTTCAGTTTTTCAAAGACCTTCCTCCTGCCAATGAGCAGTTAGAAAAAATTAAAGCACAATGAAAAAAGCCCTCATCACAGGTATTACTGGGCAAGACGGTGCCTATTTAAGCGAATTTTTACTTCAAAAAGGCTATGAGGTACATGGCGTAAAACGCCGTTCCTCTCTTTTCAATACCTCCCGTATTGATCATCTTTATCAGGATCCTCATGAAGAAACCGTCCGTTTTCACCTCCATTATGGAGATCTTACCGACTCGACTAATATCATTCGTATTATTCGCGAGGTAGAGCCAGATGAGATTTACAACCTCGGTGCCATGTCTCATGTGAAAGTAAGTTTTGAGGCACCCGAGTATGCCGCAGATGTAGATGCCGTGGGCACCCTAAGGGTACTTGAGGCCGTACGCTTCTTGGATATGAGTCAAAAAACCAAGATTTATCAAGCGTCGACCTCGGAATTATATGGATTAGTTCAAGAGGTGCCTCAAAGCGAAACAACGCCTTTTTATCCTCGCTCGCCTTATGCCGTAGCCAAGTTGTATGCCTATTGGATCACCGTAAATTACCGGGAAGCTTATGATATGTTTGCTTGCAATGGTATTTTGTTTAATCATGAAAGTCCGCTCCGAGGTGAAACCTTTGTAACCAGAAAAATAACAAGAGCAGTCGCAAAAATCGGATTAGGCTTACAAGAAAAACTCTACCTAGGCAATCTTGACGCCAAGCGAGATTGGGGGCATGCTAAAGATTATGTAGAAGCCATGTGGCTCATCCTACAGCAAGAAAAACCAGAGGATTATGTCATTGCAACGGGTATTACAACAGCTGTCAGAGACTTCGTGCGAATGTCTTTTCGAGAAATTGGCATAGAACTTGCCTTCAGGGGAGAAGGAGTAGATGAAATCGGTTATGTAGTAGAAAGTAATCACCCTGAATATATATTACCCATTGGAAAAGAATTAGTAGCAGTCGATCCACGCTATTTCCGTCCCACGGAAGTGGAATTGCTGATCGGTGACCCCACTAAGTCCAATACGAAACTAGGATGGCAACCTAAATATACGCTAGCAGAATTGTGTAGCGAAATGGTCGCCTCTGATCTCAATCTGTTCAAAAGGGACCAGGTATTGAAAGCAGCCGGCTTTGAAATCAAAAATGAGTATGAGTAATTTCTGCTATAGCGTGTTTACATTTGAAAATTTACCAGAAATGAGCAAAACGAGATTGAAAAAGCGGAAATGGGAAGTGGGAAGTGGGAAGTGGGAAGTGGGAAGTGGGAAAACTAGTCTAGCCCAACGGAGATTCCGCGCTGTCTGCCAGTCTAGCACCAGATAGATTCTGGCGAAAAGCCAGGCAGGCTTCCGATTTCCGATTTCGAACTTCAACCTTTTCGGAATCTATGAGCTAGAAAACAAGGCTTCGGAATACCAGTACTCGATAAACTTCAAATAAACCTACATAATAATAATCTCCCTTTAAATGAAAAAAGACGCTAAAATTTACATCGCAGGACATAATGGAATGGTAGGCTCTGGCTTATTAAGACGACTTAAGGCTGAAGGCTATACCAACTTCCTATTGCGATCCTCTAAAGAATTGGATTTGCGCAATCAGCAATTGGTTAATGAATTGTTCGAGCAAGAAAAACCAGAGTACGTATTTATCGCCGCAGCTAAGGTCGGAGGAATTCTGGCGAATGATACCTATCGCGCAGAGTTTTTATATGATAATCTAATCATCCAGACCAATGTTATTCATGCGGCCTATATGAATAAAGTGAAGAAGCTCATGTTTTTAGGTTCTTCCTGTATTTATCCTGAACTAGCCCCGCAACCACTCCGAGAAGACTTTCTATTACTAGGCCCGCTCGGTCCCACTAATCAGCCTTACGCGATAGCTAAGATAGCAGGCATCAAAATGTGTGATGCTTATAGAGATCAATATGGATGTAATTATATATCTGTCATGCCTACCAATCTTTATGGCCCCAATGACAACTATGACCTGGAGAAGTCCCATGTCCTTCCGGCCTTGATCCGGAAGTTTCACGAGGCTAAGCGAGATGGTGCTAAAGAAGTCGTGATTTGGGGGACTGGAAGCCCTTTGAGGGAATTCTTACATGTAGACGACATGGTCGACGCCTGCTATCACCTCATGCTGCACTATGATGAAGGTGGCTTGGTTAATGTTGGAATGGGGAAAGATATCTCGATCAAAAATCTAGCCCTCTTAGTGAAAGAGATTGTTGGTTTTGAAGGTGACTTGGCCCATGATATGACAAAGCCTGATGGCACCCCTCGGAAATTACTGGATATTACTAAGTTGGAGAAATCGGGTTGGACGCCGAAGATTAGTTTAAGAGATGGTATTTCCCAGGTCTATGCTGATTTGCAAGACGAGGAGTGGTATTAGTAGTGGTGATGTGAAAAATCCTTTATAAGACCATAGAATATTTTCAGCCCACTCAAAAAAAATAATACCAGGCTCAGCTAAACTGTAACCCTCCCTCTCCGATTTCCGTTAAGTCTAATAAACTTAAACTTCAAAACAGCAGCATGTCAAATACCTACGTAGCCATCATGGCCGGCGGAGTCGGCTCCCGATTCTGGCCCGCTAGCCGAGAAGACCGCCCCAAGCAATTTCTGGATATCTTAGGCGTAGGAAAATCCCTCTTGCGTTTAACATTTGAGCGTTTCCTCGATTTATGCCCAGCTACGAATATATTTATTGTTACCAATGGGAGGTACAAGGCATTGGTCAAAGAACATTTGCCAGAGTTAACTGACAATCAAATTCTTTGTGAACCCTCTCGTAATAACACAGCCCCCTGCATCGCTTACACAGCCTTCAAGCTACAAGCCTTGAATCCAGCCGCTAATCTTATTGTGGCGCCTTCCGATCACATTATTCTACAAGAAAGACGATTCCTAGATGCTTTACGCCAAGCCTTGAACTTTACGGCTGAAAATGATGCACTACTGACACTAGGCATTGAACCCTCCCGTCCGGATACCGGCTATGGTTATATCAATTACGAGGCTTCCCCAGTCAAAGAAAATGTCCACCAAGTAAAGCGTTTTACTGAAAAGCCACCGCTAGAACAGGCAAAAGCATTTCTAGCCAGTGGCGACTACCTCTGGAATGCAGGCATCTTTATTTGGCGAACGGAAGTGCTACTAAAGGCTTTTGAAGAATTAGCACCGGAAATACACGCCATCTTAGGATCCAATAAAGCTTGTTATAATACTGCTGATGAGCAGGCTTTTATCGATGAAAAATATCCAACTACACCTAAGATATCGGTAGATTTTGCCATCATGGAAAAAGCAGATAACGTTCATACCATTCCTTCTAGTTTTGGCTGGTCGGATCTGGGTACCTGGGCTTCCCTCCATGTAGAATCTGATAAGGATGAGAAAGGAAATGTAGCGATTGGGCAAAAGATCATTCTCAATGATACCCATAACTCTTTAATTCGGATTAGCCCGGATAAGCTCGCCGTCATTGGTGGCCTTGATGATTTTATCGTGGTAGATGAAGGTGATGTACTTTTGATTTATCCAAAACATAGAGAACAAGAGATCAAGCAATTGCGTTTGGAGGTAGAAAAACAAGTAGGTGAGCAGTTTTTGTAGCCTTACCACTGCCAATTTGCTTCTTCGCTCTACCTATTCCACATAAAGAGCTATTAAAAATTCCCTCCTCTCGAAATATTCCCTATATTTCGCCCTGATTTTCGTATGACATTGAGCCATACCCCTTCCGTAATCTAGTTGTTGAAACTAGAATTTCCACAGAACACACTAGGACTCGTTTCCTTACTTAAAACCTATTTCGACAATTGTTTGGTCTTTCTATTCAGCGATGAATGAGATGGCTATTGGTATGATTGTTGAATGTTATAACATACTACTAGACATTTAGAAGACAGAAGCGAGAAAAGAGACTACTGAGGTGGGGCTTCTGTCTCTACCTAGCCGACCTCTGCTCTGTCATCTGACTTCTGACGTCTCTCTTTGTCCAGTAGTGTGATGCTATAATAAAACTGACTCTTTTATAAGATAATCCCATGTTCAAACAAAAACTAGGCACTCAAACTTTATCAAGACGAAAAACCATTGCCATTGTAGCCAATAGCAGTTGGAATATTTATAATTTTCGACTCAACTTGATTCGCACCCTCAAGCAAGAAGGATTCCGAATTATTGTCATTGCACCAGTGGATGAATATATTCATTACCTAAATGAGACAAAACTAGTCAAACATATTCCAGTTAGGCATCTCAATCCTCATCAGAAGAATCCTATAAGAGACCTTCGGCTTAGCTTAGAACTATATCGAATCTATAAAAGCTATCAACCCGATTTAATCTTACATTATACGATTAAACCTAATATATTTGGGAGTCTTGCCGCTCGATGGGCTAAGATACCCTCCATCGCTACGATTACCGGACTGGGCTACACTTTTCTTAAACTGAATTGGGTTAATCATTTGGTAACTAAATTGTACCGCTTAGCATTCAGAAAGGTAGAAAAAGTCATTTTCCATAATGAAGATGATCAAAGACTTTTCATCCAAAATCTAGTACTAAAACCTGTTAAAAGTACCGTCATTCCCGGCTCTGGTGTCAATACGAATCATTACCGACCATTGGTAAAACCCGATACGGGTAAATTTATTTTTCTGTTTATTGGCAGATTATTATCGGATAAAGGGATTTTAGAATTTGTTGAAGCTAGTCGACAACTCAAGTCACTCACCCAGCGAGCAGAATGCTGGGTGCTGGGAGAAATTGCCCCTCAAAATCCAAATGCTATTTCAAAGGAAAACGTCTTGCAATGGATGGATCAAAAGCATATCCGTTATTTCGGAAAGGTATCGGATGTACGTGCTTTTATCAGAAAAGTAGATGCAGTTGTTCTGCCTTCTTATCAGGAAGGGATGCCCCGTGCCCTACTAGAAGCCATGGCAATGGGGAAGCCCATTATTACGACGGATACAGCTGGATGTAGGCAAACGCTTAGGGATAATAAGAATGGGCTGATCGTGCCTGTAAAAAATGCTAAAGCTCTTTTACAAGCTATGTTAAAGATGTACCAGTTTAGTGAATCAGAACTAGCTGAGATGGGGGCCGAAAGTCGGAAAATGGTGTGTGACAAATTCAGTGACCAACAAATTAATAGTGCCTACCTAAATGTCATTCAGCAGGCCATAGGTTTAATTACTGTATCAAAACAGCCTAACAAACAAACCTTAAGCGGTCATGTCAACGAGTAGCTCGGTTACCGATTTTTTCAATCACATAGCCACCACTTATCAAAGGCGTCTTGATGGGACTCGCCCTTTTCTTTCCTACTTCTTTTCCAAACGATTACAATTGGCCACCGCTGGCCTTTCTCTATCTCATAGAAATATCTTAGATGTTGGAGCGGGTACGGGAGCCTTATTTGATTACTTACAGCAACAAGCTATTCCTAACCACTATTTCGCCTGTGATCTAGCGGATCAAATGTTAGTCCATAGTCGGATTCCCATTGAGAAGAGGTTTGTGGGAAGTATTCAACAACTTCCTGATACCCTGGACGCTTTTGATTATATTTTCTTCTTGGGAGTAAGTAGTTACATGTCAATCAAAGCTTTCAGGCTAGACCTATTAGAGGCAGCTGTAAGATTACATAAGAAAGGACAAATCGTCGTTTCCTTTACGCACCAAGGTGGTTTAGATTATAGATTGAGAAGTATTCTTCACCGCCTTTTTCCGAAAGGAGCAAGGAGCAAAAGGGTGATAACGCAAGCCTTCCAAATTCAAGCTTATACTCCAACTGAGGTGTTGGAACTGGCGAGCACACATTTTCAAATAAGTACCATCAGATGGCTGCCTCCCACCATACCCGGACTTCATCATTTATCTCCCACACTGGCCGTGTATCTGTCCAAATTTCTAGACCGCCATTTATCGCTCCCTTTTTTGCAGCAACTCCTCTCCACCGACTTCATTGTCATCCTTGAAAAACACTAAAAAATGCTGCCGATCTCATGTCTAAGCAAAGCGTTCCTTTGAAAGGTCTACTGATCTTGGCCTATTATTTCCCTCCAGTCCATGTAGTAGGTGCGATCCGCCTATTTCATTTCCAGCACGAAGCCAAAGCGTATTTCGAGAATATCCACGTCCTAACATCTAGCAATACACAACTGATGCGTCAAGATGCCAGCTTGGAGCCCCATAGTCCTCACATTCAATCTGTCCTCGCCTTGGATTTACGAAGATTTAGCCTTTATAAAAAGGCGAGACAATCTCCCCATGTGTCCACCACGATCAAGCAAAAGTCAATCTTCCGTTGGTTCCAAAAAGCTATGGATTCTTTCCCCTTTTCCTTACTGTTGGCTGATGGTGGGCCCGTTTACATCTACCTCTCCTATCGCAAGGGAAAAAAGCTAGTACAAGCAGGGAAAATCAGCCACCTATTCTCCTCTTTCCGCCCCCAAGCCGATCATATCGTAGCCCATCTACTCAAGCGAAAATTCCCTCAGCTCTACTGGATCGCTGACTTCAGGGACCTACCTATTGATCCGATACGTGAAAATGTCTTTTGGCCAAAGTGGCAAGCTCGTTGGCAGCGCTTTCTGCTCAAAAAAGCAGATCTTGTTACTACTGTTTCTAAGGGGCTTTTAACGCATATGCAAGGGCTTCATCATCACACTTACCTTTTACCGAACGGCATAGCATCCGCTCCGATAAGTCTACAAGCACCGCCTCTACCCACAAAATTCACGATTAGCTATACTGGTTCGCTCTACCCTGAGCTCCAATCTCCCGCTCCCCTATTTACCGCCATAAGACAACTCTTAGATGATCAATTGATCTCCCCAAACGACATACAATTGATCTATGCCGGAAAGGATGGTACTTACTGGGATCAATTGATCCGAGCCCATCAATTAAAATCTATTAGCTTAAATAAGGGCTTTGTTTCCTATGCTGAAGCTCAGCAACTCCAACAACAAACTCATCTTAATCTGCTGCTGAGTTGGTCTTTTCCCAATGCTAAGGGTATTCTAACAGCTAAATTATATGATTACTTGGCGGCAGGTCGGCCGATTATTGCGCTTGTGAATGGGGAGAGGGATTTAGAGTTTGAGCAACTTTTTCAGGGGTTAGAAGCAGGAAAGATTTTTTATACGGGACAGGGCAAAGTACTAGGAGCTTATGTGGAAAGTGAGATGGCGATTTGGCGAGAGACAGGTGGATCGCTGTCAAACCTGGCAACGGGTAGGTCGAGGGAATATAGGTGGGATGCCTTGATGGAACGACTTGTAAAGGTGTTCTGAAAGCTATTCAAAAAAATCCATTTAAATAGTAAGTCTGATTTTGTAATACACCCCGCAGGTGTACATTTGAAGTTATTAATTCTCCAGAAAACCGGAGTTGTCCATTGAGTGCTTTATTACTAAATCTAAAACGCTTTTTCTTACGGATTTCGCAATTTGGCTGATTTGATATGTTTTTGATATGAGTTCAAATCTTTCTCTAACCTCCAAATAGATTTCTTCATCCACCCACGATTCAACTAAGGCTCTCAATTCATTGGCATCATTAAAGGGCCGAATTAAGGCCTTTAGATTCTTATCTAAAGGATAAAATCCAGCAATAAGAGCAGGTATCCCAAACCGCATCATATCATTAATATTACCTGACACACAAGTAAAGCCATTTAACTCTTTGAAAATACTCACCTTCATAAAGCGCGAAATTGGTAAAAGCAAAAAATCAGACTGTTGTAAAACCTTATCAAATTCAAGTTGCTCGATAAAGTCGTCATAAGTTTGAACCGTTAAATTAGACTGTTGTAAAGCCCTGAATCCTGCGACAATCTTTTGGCCATATCTGCCTTTGGGCTTCCCCAAGAGGTTAAGTTTCACCGGCCGAGAAAGTTTGATTTCTCGGAATGCCTCCAAAACCATCTCATAATCTCGGCTTTTACTACTTATTATCCCAGGAATAGTGATATGTATGACATCCGTATTAGAGGGCGCTGAAGTAAGCTGCTCATGTACCGCAAAATCAATGACGGAATGGGGAGGCAGTCCCTTATCCCAGCCTTGTTGAATCAAATACGCCTGGACTTGCTCACTAGGAAAAATCAGATGGTCAAAACTCTTTACAAAATCTAAGAAAATTTTTCTTTCATTGAAGAGGTAATAACGTAGTATTTTCACTAAATCCTTAGCGCGTTGTTTCATTTCTTCATTGAATAGAAAAGATTTGTGTGGGTTAATGAACATGTTTAGTTTGTGAACGACCAGTGCTTTGGGCGAGCGAATGGTATAGCTTTTGAAAAATCGGATATCTTTTTCAATGGTGGTGAAGATAACTAGCGAAAAGTCATTTAACTGGGGCTGGATTCGTCTGGCAAATTGGATATTATTTTCTTCATCCTTTTGCAATACCCATTTGACAGGCATTTGAACTTCACCTATTTGGGAATAATTAAAGCTATTGGTGAAAATTACAATCTCAAAGCTCCCAGCCAATAGTATCTTAGCATAATTACTTAAGACCTCATTGTGCACTGTCTCTTATACACATCTCCGAGCCCACGAGACCGAGGCTGATCTCG
>CAJXUM010000140.1 GCA_913060855.1 uncultured Lewinella sp.
AGATCAGCCTCGGTCTCGTGGGCTCGGAGATGTGTATAAGAGACAGGCTCCAACGTCATCACTACCGGTGCCCGTTATGATTCCATTTTCGAAGTGGAGCAGGAAACTCATCTCTCCTTTGGGAAGAAAAGTGAAGTTGTATTTATAGAAGCCTTCCCACTCGCCCGAGGGAAAAAGAGGATGTGTTTCCTGCTGATTATTATTTGAAGAACTCATTCGCTTGTTAACATGTGTCCTATACAAAACGATAACCCTGCTTGGCTAAGGGCAAAGATCGCTCGCGCACGCCAGTAGCGGCAGCAAGCGCATTGACTAAAGCAGGGGCGGCAGGTGGCGTACCTGGCTCTCCAACACCTCCTGGGTATTCATCGACCTCCATGATATGTACCGCCACTGTGGGGGATACATTCATGCGAACCATATCGTATTGTGGGAAATTGTACTGCTCTACCTGGCCATTATTCCAAGTAATCTCGCCATAAAGCGCAGCAGATAAACCAAAAACAATTCCTCCCTGCATTTGCGCTTCGATGGTATTGGGGTTGACGTACTGCCCGCAATCGATCGCACAATAGTAGTTGTCAATGGAAAATTCCTTATCTCCTAATTTGGTGATTTCAGCGACTTCCGCCACAATTGAGCCAAAGGACTTATGAAGGGCAATGCCGCGAAATTTATTCTCAGGTAGTGGTGTTTTCCAGTTGCTCATTTCAGCGGCCTTATCCAGTACTGCTTTGAAACGAGGATGCTTATCCAATTTGGAACGACGGAATTCATAAGGGTCTTTTCCCGCTGCCTCGGCGCATTCATCCATGAAACATTCTGTGAAAAAGCCATTTTGGGAACTACCTACACTACGCCAATAACCGACCTGGATAGGCAAATCTAGCTGACCAAAAGCGACCCGTCGATTGTTCATGTGATAAGGTAAATGCATGGCACCTTCCGTCGTCGCTATATCATCTTTGGGTTTCACTGCCATCGAAGGCATCACACGGCTCATCGAGCTATTGCTTACCGACTGTAAGGCAATCATGTTATCCCATGCTTCTATTTCGCCTTTTTCATTCACGGCTGCTTTGAACTGACTCGCTACGGCAGGACGGTACATATCATTACGCATATCCTCTTCTCGTGTGAATACTGTCTGAATAGGTGTACCTGGCATGCTTTGAGCGATGGCTGTAGCTGCTTTTACAAAATCGGGCTCAGCTCTACGACCAAATCCACCACCCAGGTAAGTCGTATGCACTAGGATAGCACTTTGGTCTATACCGGATATTTCGTTCACGGCATTTTGCACGACAAATGGGGCTTGATGACCTACCCAAACGGCGGCCTTACCCTCCTCTATTTGTACCGTACAATTCATAGGTTCCATCGTGGCATGTGCCAAATAAGGAACGTCATATCGGGCTTCAATGACCTTGCCACTACCGCTTAAGGCAGTATTTACATCTCCTTCATCCTCTGGTGTAGCCAGGGGTTTAGCGGCTAGTATATCAGTGAGTTGTTGGGCAATACTGGCTGATGAGATGCCGGTATTACCGCCGTCATCTTCCGCTAAATCTAGTGCTAAAGCGGCATTTTTAGCTCGCCAAGTATTATCAGCGATTACGGCTGCACCAAAATCGGTGAGGACTACTTTTTTCACGCCGCGCATGCCTTCTATATCAATTTGGTTGTTGATACCGGTGATTTTTCCACCAATCGTAGCTGGATGGCGCACCGCTGCATACAACATATCCTTCAGTCTAACATCCAAGCCAAATTCTGCATCGCCCGTTACCTTCTCGGGTATGTCGACTCGCTGAATAGGCTTCTGGATGATCGTCCAATCTTCCTTTTTCTTTAATTCGGGGAGGTCTTTGATTTTGATGCTCGAAGCAGCTTCTGCGAGTTCGCCATAGGAAAGGCGTTCATTTTTAGCGTTGATGATGTATCCTTTCTCAGCTCGACATTCGGCTACTGCAACGCCCCATTTATCGGCGGCCGCTTTTTTCAACATTTCCCGTGCTGTTGCACCAGCATATCGCATATTATTGAAGCCGTCGGGGACGGAGGTACTACCGCCTGTTCCCACAATACCAATGAAGGTATAGACCTTTTCCATCATTGTATACCCTTTAAAAGCATTAGGCTCTTTTTGGGTGACTAGGAAGGTATTCGTATAAGGTTTGTCGGGTTGCGGGTGAATCACCTCTATGCTATTCATATCTATTTCCAACTCCTCGGCGATTAGCATCGGTAGAGCGGTGTAAATGCCTTGGCCCATTTCGGCTCTTGGTACGGCTAGTGTAACTGTATTATCGGGAGCAATACGAATCCAAGCATTTAAGGACGAACCTTCTCCCATGCCTATACCAGAGTATTTTTTGACGGCTTTATTCATGTACAGATTACCTGCCACTCCCACTACTAATCCAGTGCCAGCAAGCCCTCCAGTAATGATAAAAGCCCTACGTGTCCACTTTCTCTTTTTAGAATTATCTTTTGCCATTATTGGATGTTTTAAAGACTACTTAATAAAGAATTCTCACCTGCTCTCATCTTGGCGGCCCCTTTAATGGCGGATCGCACACGCTGATAAGTCCCACAACGGCAAATATTTGTCATAGCTTTATCAATATCCTCATCGCTAGGATCAGGGTTGTTATCCAATAAGGCTTCTGCTGCCATAATCATACCTGACTGGCAATAGCCACACTGAGGCACTTGGTGCTCTATCCAAGCTCGTTGGACAGCAGATAGTTGATTCTCTCCGTCCGCTATTCCTTCGATGGTCTTGATAGGCTTCCCTACAGCGGCGGCAACAGGGAGAATACAGGTACGGGTAGCTACCCCATCCAGCATTACCGAACAGGCACCACAAGCAGATACTCCACAACCATATTTAGTACCGGTCATATTTAGCTCATCGCGCAATACCCAGAGGAGTGGCATTGTATCCTCCACCTCAACGGTTACATTCTTGCCATTGATGTTTAATTCCATGCTTACTATTTTAGTTTTCTGGCGATTATTGAAGCCAGATTAGTTTTAACTTATATTATATGTTGAATGACAATCGGTAATTAAATACTGACTTCGACCCTTTTGTTCATCACAGCAAACCATAAGGGAGGGATAAAGGACATGAGAATCGCTACAGGGTATCCCATGGGGAGTTGGGGACTTTCTTCGAAATGGCGCAGTACTTGGTACTTTCTGGTCGCTTTAAAGTGATGGTCGGAATGGCGCGTCAATTCATAGAGGAAAATCCGACCTAGTTCATGATCAGAATTCCAAGAATGCTGGGGTTGGACCGGTTCATAGCGGCCAGAAGGTAGTTTTTTTCTGCGCAAACCATAATGCTCGATATAATTGACACTTTCTAGCATGAGAAAACCAACGACTGCAATAGCCACCGCATAGCCTACCATATTCCATCCTAATAATAGTCCGATGCTCAGTAGATAGCCTAATTGGAACAGTTGAAAGCGAATCATTTCATTGTCCCAACTGAAAACAGCTTTTCCCATTTTGCTCAATCGGCTAGATTCCAACTGCCAAGCGTCTAGGTATCCTCCTATTACCGAGCGAAACCAAAACAAATAAATAGCTTCACCACGTCTTGCTGAAGCCGGATCTTCGTCAGTGGCTACATTTTTATGGTGTCCCCGGTTATGCTCAATAAAGAAGTGCATGTACAAAGCGGATAGCAATAAAAATTTAGACATAAACTGTTCATATTGGGTCGTTCGATGTCCCAGCTCATGTCCTACATTGATCCCGATTGTTCCGACGACTAAGCCGACGTTTAAGGTCATGCATACTATTTCGTAAGTCTCTAAGGGCCTAGTACCTAATAAATGGAAATAATAGGCGACTAATCCCCAGAGAATGGGTATATTTAGGTATAGAAGTAAATCGAAAAAACGATTGGTGAGTTTACTAGATTCTTCTGCCGGTGTTAAGTTATCTGGTGTGCCGGGGAGGAAAGTCTCTAATATTGGGATTGCTACAAAGCCTACATAAATACTTCCCAATGACCACCAACCTCCCAAATAGAGCCCTAAATAGCCAGCCAAGGGAGCGAGGTAAGCAATGAGATACTTACTATCCTTCCACATATTCAATCCTTTTTAAGTTTCAAATTTTTGTAAATAGCCGCGTCTAATATACATAAACAATGGCAATTACGTACATTTGCACCCGTTCAAAACTGACAAGGATTAGCTTTTGTGATTTTTCATAAACAATAGCCTAGCACCAACTGTTTAGTTTTTTCAATAAATTCGAAAACACTTTATAGAGATGGATCATAATTTTTATTCTTTAAGTGTCAAGAGTGTTCACAATGAGACAGAAGATGCAGTGACACTTACCTTCGACATTCCTACGGAATTAAGCGATACTTTCAAATATACCCAAGGACAATACCTCACATTGAAGTTTGAGTTAAATGGAGAAGAGGTGAGGAGGTCTTATTCCATGTGTAGCAGCCCTATTGATCCGGACATTGCGGTGACGGTGAAGCGCGTAGAGGGAGGCTTAGTGTCTACACATATTAATAATAAATTGAAAGGGGGAGACATCGTTGATGTCATGCCACCAGATGGCCGTTTTTTTACACCACTCAAAGAGGAAAACCGTAAAACGTATTACCTCTTCGCAGCGGGTAGTGGTATCACACCATTATTATCTATTATTAAAACCATTGTAGAGAAAGAGCCGCAAAGTAGCATTCATCTTCTTTATGGGAATAGGAGAGAGAGCGGCATTATTTTCAAAACGTCTCTAGATCAATTGGAGAAACGTTATGCTGGTCAACTGACGGTGACCCATATATTGAGTCAGCCCAAAAGAGAAAAAAGTAAAGGAGTATTTGGATTGCTTTCTAAGGGATCGCTTTCCTGGCGCGGCTTGGTAGGGCGTATAGATGCGCAAAGAACGACGGCTTTCTTAGAAGAAAACCCGGCTTCGTCCAAATTGGCGGAATACTTTATTTGTGGCCCAGGAGAAATGATTGATATCGTAGAAAATACGCTGGTCAATAAAGGAATTGATAAAGCCAATATTCACACTGAAAGATTTACCACGGCAGTCATAAAAGAAGAAGATCGAGCTAAAGGAATGGCTGGGGCTCAATTGACGGTTCACCTTAATGGACAAAAAATTGAGGCTGAAGTACCAGAAGGCAAAACGGTATTGGATGTCCTTTTGGCGGCCAAAAAAGATCCGCCTTATTCCTGTACTTCAGGGGCCTGTTCTACCTGTATGGCCAAGTTGATTAAAGGGACCGTTAAAATGGATGTATGCTATGCGCTCGATGATGAAGAGATCGCAGATGGCTATATTCTGACCTGCCAGGCTCACCCTACTAGTGATGAACTGGAGGTGACCTTTGAGGTGTAAGGCACGATTTTTCTATTAACAAAAGACTACAATTGTTAAGTAATACCTAATTTAGCAAGGCTAAAGAACCTTGTTCTCCCATGAAATGTATCCTTTTTGAGCTTATTGCGTCTTAATAAAGCCAGACAAGTTTTCAAAAGCCAAATTCAAACAGCTTCTCAAGACTTCAAAACCTTAGCTTATGAAAAGGTACATATCAACCATAATTCTTCTATTAGTCGGCTTTTCGGGTTTTGCGCAAGCAGAAAAAATAAGGCTGAGTAGCAATATCAATACGGAATTTGAAGAAACGGCACCCATGGTCAGCCCTGATGGTGGGATGCTCTATTTTGTAAGAAAAGGCGATCCAAAGAACAATGGTCAAGCAGATGAAGCTGATATATGGGTGAGCCGAAAACAGCTAGATCAAAGCTGGAGCCGTGCGGTCAATGTAGGAGCGCCGCTCAATAACCGTTTTTCTAATAGAATAGTATCTATTATACCTGCTGGTCATCAACTCTACTTAATCAATACCTATAAAAAATCTAGCTCACAATTAGCTTTTAGTCAACGGGAAGGGCGTACCTGGGGTTTTCCGCAAAAGGTTAAGCTAGACAGCCTGGGAGACCCTAGAGCTGGCATTGATTTTAATATCAATAGTTGGGGTAACATCATGGTGGTTTCCATGGCTCGTAAAGATGCTATTGGGCAACGGGATTTATATGTTTCCATAAAAAAACAAGACGGACAATGGTCTTCTCCCAAGCATATGGGAGACGTCATTAATACCAGTCGCCAAGAGTTTTATGTGTTCTTAGCGTTGGATGGTAAGACATTGTATTTTTCATCTAATGGACATGGAGGATTTGGCGGCATGGACCTTTTTGTCAGCCGTCGATTGGATGAAACTTGGACGAATTGGTCAAAACCGGAAAACTTGGGCGAACAGGTCAATAATAAAGCAGATAATATATTTATTACTGTTCCTGCAGCTGGAAATCCAGCTTATATCGTAGATAAAGGAGAAGGAGGAATAACCGATCTATACAGTGTACAATTAGCGGATAAATTCTTGGCTAATCCAGTCGTACTGGTTCATGGCCGCGTAGTCACTGCTGCTGGAAATACCGCTATTGAAGGGGTAGAAGATGTCATTAATGTAAATGCACCACAGGCTCGCAGTGCTTTGGAATCCAAGCGTAAGGAATTTAAGGTTATTGTACCTTATGGAGAAGAGGTAAGCCTTCATACTAATGTAGAAGGTTATTATCCGGTAAGCCCACCGCTGGCGTTTGGTGAAACCCAGACACAATCGCAAGTAGACTTTGACAGTCGGAATATTCTGGCCTCGAGTAACCTCGGGCAGGGGTACTACCAGCGAGATGATGAAATTGAATCGCTAAGCCTCAAACTGGATACCTTGAGTAATGAATTGCAGCAACTAGAAATTGCTCGTCAGGCCTATCGAGAGAAATTAGGCCAAGATCGAAAATCAGGTAACGCTATTTTGCCGCAAGACGATCCTGCGCTTAACGCCCTGAAGCATAAATATACAGCCTATCTACACGGCCTCAAGGATACCGTTCCGCCCACTAAAAAAGCAAAGAAAGCCAGAGCGGATAAGGACCTGGAAGAAATGAAAAAGCGCTATCGGTCCTACTACAAGATAAAAGAAAACCCCAAGACACAACCTGCTGCTGGAAGTCGATATCTCGACAATGAAGAGAATGAACGGTTCGAAAAAATGAAAGACTCGATTGCCCTAGAATTAAAAGTAGCCTTAAAACCTAAAGTGCAAGAGGAACTTAAAAAGGAGTTGGAAGGAGAGGTTCGAAAAGAAGTGGTTGGAGAAATAGATGCCCCGAGTAAAAAGTATTTATTTGATGAGTCTAAGAAAGAATGGGAGCTTCACTTACAAAATAACCTAAAGGGAAAGGATATCACTGTAAAAGGAGTGAGTACGCCTCCCAAAAAAGAAGTAGCCGCTTGGGAAAAGCAATTGGAGAAAGATATCAAAAGTACGATTCAAGATGATGTCGAATCTGATTTGCGTAATACCATGAAGGAAGATGTCAAAGGAGCCCTGAAAGAAGAAGCTATCTATTTTGCCAAGAAAAAGAGAGCAGAGGAGGTAGAGGCAGCTTTGCAACAACGCATCCTGCAACAAATTAAAGAAGAAGAGCGCCAGACTGAGAGAGGTCGGTATATACCGGATTCATATGAAAGCCAGGTTAAATCGCTAACCCCGCCGACTTACCGTGAAGTCGAACAAAATTTATTGCTGATCCCTGCCACGGTGGGCCAAACGATTCCCTTACACCATATCTATTTTAACCCCAATACGGCTCAATTCAAAGCCAAGGCTTATACCGAGCTGGAAAGAATGGTTCTTTTCCTACAAGAAAATGCCGCCATCAAAATAGAAATTGGTGGACACACTAATGGCTGGCTGAGTCACTCGCAATCCATGCAATTGTCTAAGCAGCGTGCCCAGGCTGTCGCCGATTATCTGACTTCACATGGGATAGCAGAGGCTAGGGTTACGCACAAAGGATATGGTAAAATCCGCCCGCTAGCAGATAATGATACGCTCGAAGGCCGTCGGAAAAACCAAAGGATAGAAATGAAAATTTTGGAATAGCAATTAGAATAGTTTCTTCCTTTTCAGCCAATCTCTTTGTACCTTCCGGCTCGCCTTCACGAAGAGAGTATTCATCTAAAAACGCCTTTTATGAAGATTTCAAAGGTAAAGGTTTGGGCTGAAAACCTTGCACTTACCCGTCCGTATACCATTGCTTATCGCACCATCGACAAGGTTGAGAATATCTTTGTAGAATTACATACTGCCAACGGCTTGGTAGGGGTTGGGGCCGGTTCTCCTGCGATTTTTGTTACCGGAGAAGACCTCAAAGGAAGTTTGGCCCTGCTAGAAGCAGAATTACCTGCCATTTGTGAAGGGAGAGATATTCGCCATTTACACGGGATATTGGAAGATGTCCAACAGAAAATGAAAACTCGTCCTGCAGCACTAGCAGCGGTGGATATCGCTTTGTACGACCTTTTTACCCAATACCTAGATGTGCCATTGGTGAAATACCTCGGGCAGTGTCACAAGGGCTTACCCACCTCGGTGACGATTGGTATTATGTCAGTAGAGGAAACACTAGAGGAGGCCAAAGATTGGCTTTCGCAAGGGTTCAAAATTCTCAAGGTAAAGACAGGGAGTGAGGTAGAACGAGATATTGCGGTGATCAAAAAGCTTCGCGAGACCTTTGGCTACGATTTTGGTATTAGAGTAGATGCTAATCAGGGCTATGATTTAGCGGGATTAGAACAATTCTTACAGGGAGTACAATCGGAACAATTAGAATTTGTAGAGCAGCCCTTTCCAAGAGGTGAATTCCAACAACTGCAAACGGCAGAAGAAAGTGTCCGACTGAAATGTGCCGCAGATGAGGATTTGCATAATCCGGAAGATGCTATTCCTTTATTAGCAAGGCCGAATCCTTATGGGATATTTAATATCAAACTCATGAAATGTGGAGGCGTAGAACCGGCTCTTGCTATCGCCAGTATGGCGAAGTACAGCGGACTACACCTCATGTGGGGATGTAATGACGAAAGTATCGTGAGTATCACGGCAGCCCTACATACGGCCCTGGCTTGCCCCGCTACCCGCTATATCGACTTGGATGGTAGCCTGGATTTAGCCAAAGATGTGGTGAAGGGTGGGTTTGTATTAAAGGACGGTATAATGTACCCCAATGAGCAAGCCGGATTGGGTGTGACTCGTATCTAAGAAGCTAACAAGTAGACGTGGTCAAGGTGTGTTGTTGATCGAAAAATCTAAATTAAAATGAAACAACAAACAGCAATAGTTTTTACAGATGGCATGCTCGATACTGCCTATGCGAAGACCTGTCATGGATTGCTCAGGGGAAGCGAACGATTCAAAATAGTAGGAGTGATAGATGCCAAATTTGCGGGGCGAGATGCGGGCGAAGTGATGGACGGGCAAGTTTTAGGGGTTCCGGTTTATGATTGCGTCACTTCTTTTATGGAAAGTGGAGCAGCTAAGGCAAGTCATGGAATTGTAGGGGTAGCCACACATGGGGGCTATCTTCCAGCGGGCTTGAGAGATAGCATTATACAGGCCATTGATCGGGGTTTGTCTATTGTCAATGGGCTTCATTCTTTTTTGCAAGATGATCCTGTTTTAAGTGAACAAGCAAAGGCTAAAGGAGTCGAACTCATTGATGTTCGAAGACCGCGACCTAGTAGTGAGTTGCAATTTTGGAATGGCTCAATTTTTAAAGTAAAAGCGCCAAGGATTGCGGTCTTAGGAATGGATTGTGCTTTGGGTAAGCGAACGACCTGCCGTTTTGTGATGGAGATGTGCCGGGAAAATGGCGTTAAGGCGGAGATGATTTATACGGGCCAAACGGGCTGGATGCAAGGTTATCCGCATGCTGTCTCTTATACACATCTCCGAGCCCACGAGACCGAGGCTGATCTCGT
>CAJXUM010000141.1 GCA_913060855.1 uncultured Lewinella sp.
CTACACTATCCTCTTCGTCGGCAGCGTCAGATGTGTATAAGAGACAGCTACAAAATGGAACCCAACGGCTGTTTCATTCTGTTCTTCGACATCACTGGTACTACTAAAGGTGCTAAGAGACATGGAATAAAATATACCCTTCTCTTTAAAGGCATAATTAACAGGTTTCAGCATCTGTCGTCGCTGGCGCAAGTAGCGCTTCAGCGTCGGCTGGTGCGCTTCTTGCACAATCC
Source organism: uncultured Lewinella sp. (assembly GCA_913060855.1). Lineage (GTDB taxonomy): Bacteria > Bacteroidota > Bacteroidia > Chitinophagales > Saprospiraceae > DT-111. The sequence goes on from CAJXUM010000141.1 coordinate 234, forward strand.
GTGCAATTTGTTCTTCTTGCAAAACCATTTCTATTCCCGCCAGGTCAACTATTTTCAAGGACTTACCCTTTTGGTAATCCATAATTTTTCCAATTACCTTTTCCCCATTGGTTAAATATACCGTTTCAACAAGGGGCACCACCAATCTTCCCTCCTCTACCTTTAATTGTAAACTGTGCTGTGGATCAATCGCTGTCTTCCGAACACGCTGCGTACCATTTGATCCTCCTGCCCAGTCAATTTCGTTGATGTCGCTTAGTTGTATGCTCATTCGCACACCACCGGCCAATTCCAACTTCAAAAATTTGTCCTCCTGAAGATCTACAATCAAGCCTTCCATTATCATGCCATTCCGCAAATGGATGACGTCTAGACTATCTTTTTGTTGACCATACAATGAAGAAACCGCGAAAAGAAGAAAGCATAAAGGGAATAGAAGTTTCATAGCTATTTAGTTTTCATATTGCTTACCAACAGCAATTTAAATAAACAGCTAGAAGTCTGCAAGTAAAGCTTGTCCATCCGCTATCGATGGGCTATTGAATCAAGGCATTCCTGCCAACTCTACTCCTTCTCCTTTCTTCTTGCTAGGCAAGACGGGTCGTATCCCCCTAAGGGTTGGGTAAGTCTATAGTTTTTTTGAGTTTCCTAGATAAAACGATTGATCTGCTACATACAATGACCGTTGCGAGAGGAGGTGCCCTATCACAACGGTCATTATGTGCTTATTTGAAGAGGGTATGGATTTCCCCTACCGCTTTTAATGATTAAGCTTTACGCATTTGCTTGAAAGCATTGATCAAGCCATTCGTAGAGGCATCATGTGACGCTATGGATTCATCGTTTTGGAGTTCGGGAAGAATACCTTTCGCCAACTGCTTTCCTAGCTCTACGCCCCATTGATCAAAACTATAGATATTCCAAATCGCTCCTTGCACGAAGATCTTGTGCTCATATAAAGCGATCAGAATCCCTAAGCTTCTTGGAGTAAGTTGCTGCAGGAGTAAAGAATTGGTAGGACGATTCCCTTCGAAAACTTTGTAGGGTAATAATGCTTTTATTGCTGCTTCAGACAGGCCTGCCTTGGCTAATTCCCCTTCCACTTCTTCGGCAGATTTCCCCTTCATGAGCGCTTCTGTTTGCGCAAAGAAATTGGACAGTAAAATATCATGATGATCACCGGTGGGATTATGACTCTTGGCTGAAGCGATAAAATCACAAGGAATCAATTTAGTTCCCTGATGAATCAACTGATAAAAGGCATGTTGGCCATTGGTACCAGGTTCACCCCAGATGATCGGTCCCGTTTGGTAGTCGACTTTATCGCCATTTCGGTCCACATATTTCCCATTACTTTCCATATTCCCTTGTTGGAAATAAGCAGGGAATCGATGTAAATATTGATCGTAAGGGAGAATAGCTTCCGTCTCCGCTCCGAAAAAGTTATTGTACCAAATACCGATAAGCGCTAAGATTACCGGTAAATTCTTGGCTGAAGGAGCCGTCCTAAAGTGTTCATCCATTGCATGCAGCCCTTCCAATAAGCCTTTGAAGTTTTCAAAGCCAATTGTACAGGCAATTGACAGGCCAATGGCGGAACTAAGCGAGTAACGTCCCCCTACCCAATCCCAAAACTCAAACATATTCTCAGCCGCAATCCCAAACTTTTGTACGCCTTCCATATTGGTAGAAACCGCTACAAAATGCTGCGGTATACGCGCTTCCTCTACTGCAGTATCCAGGAACCATTTTCTGGCCGTGTGGGCATTGGTCATGGTTTCTTGCGTAGTAAAAGTCTTCGAACTAATGATAAACAAAGTGGTGGCAGGTGTCAGTCCTTTTAATGTCTCTACGATATCGGTTCCATCTACATTGGAAACAAAATGAGATTGGATACCCTCTTGCCAGTAGGGTTTTAAGGCTTCGGTGACCATGACCGCCCCTAAATCTGAGCCTCCAATACCGATATTGACTATATCTGTAATTTTTTGTCCTTGATAGCCTTTCCAATCACCCGAAAGTACCTTTCCCGCAAAGGCATCCATTTTGTCTAATACCCGGTTCACATCTGGCATGACGTCCTTTCCCCCTACTGTAATAGGCCGATTACTTCGATTGCGCAGCGCCATGTGTAGCACTGACCGTCCCTCAGTTTCATTGATCGCCTCTCCATTAAACAAAGCCGCAATATTAGCGGGCAGTTCGGTCTGTTCTGCCAACTCAAGCAGCAATTCTAAGGTCTTGGCAGTAATCCGATTTTTGGAAAAATCCACCAGTAAATCTTCAAATTGAAGGGAGAATTGCTGAAAACGGCTAGGATCGTCGGCAAAAAGTTGCTTCATTTCCTGCTTTTCCATTTCAGCAAAATGCTTTTGTAGTGCTTTCCAGGCGGTTGTCTGCGTCGGATTTTGTTTACTTAACATGACAGGCGTATTTTATGAAGGCGTAAAAATGTAATATATCCTTGACATAAGAAAAGAAAACGAGTAGAATCCGACCGAATTTAATATTGGGGCAATGAAGACATGACTATCATCTGATTTTTATCAAATATTTAGGACTGATATAGGCTGGCCGAAGCGGCTGATTTTCTAGACAAAAACTCATTTTCACTTCTTCTAATTCCAGCTTAGGCACAACGAAAGTAGCCACTAGATCGAGTGTATCTTGCGCTTTGATATTAAGCAGAGCCGATTGAAGCTCTACATCCACCTGTTGAAGATGTTCTGTTTCTCCATCCAACTGGATTGAAAAACGCATCGTATTATCTCCTTGCTGGAAATTGATAGCATGATGATAGGGATTGATTAAGCGAGTCTTTGCGATAATCGTATCTCCTTGCTGTACGTATTCAGGTACCTCCAACCATTCCATTCTTAGTTTATTCGTCACCTGAAACTTTTCCGACTTAACTAGGGTAAAGCGTTTGCGAGTACCCTCCCAAGACTGGCCATCAGGCGGCGACCAATCTGCAGGCCCGATTAGATAAACATCCTGGTCGTGCAAACGGCTTTCATGATCCCATAGGTCGAACTGATTCAAACGGTAGAAGATGTCCGTGTAGGTGTAAGCTCTTTGACCTGCATAAAAAGAATAAATAGAAGGATCCCGATAAGAATCTATAAAAACAATCGGTTCTTCTTTTAATTCCGCCGCTAGTTCGGGCACCCAGGCGGCTTGATTAAAGTGCGTTAGGATCTGGGGAAGGGGTAGAAGAAAAAATAGTCGTACGCTAAATAGTATTACAGTGGTCGTAACCGCCATTCTGATTAACCAGCTTTCTTTCCAATTCCCCAATAGATATCGTCGATAGAGCAAAATCACAAAAGGAATACAAAGTACAGCAGTCCATTGCGGTTCTACATTTCCCTTGAAGGAGGAATAAAGAAAAAAGAGCCAAAACCCAGCGATAACAAAGTAGAAAGCTCTTTCCAATAGGTCCTGGGGCTTTATACTGATGGCACGAACAATAAAAGGAAACAGAAAAGGGCTAAATAAAAATAATTGATTGGAGAGGTAGTTGTAAGTGTACTTCAACTCATAAGTGTCATTTCTTCCGGCAAGATGATACCGGAAGGTGGGGAAATCATGTACATATTGCCAATACAAATGAGGGAAATACAACAGCGCTCCAAATAGACTAGCTACATAGAATCGAGGTTGCAGCAGTAATCTCCAATTGGATAAGAGGGTGAAGAATATCAGTAATACCCCGTGGTATTTACTGTAGAGTAAGGCGGCCATCACCAGGCCAAGGCCAAAGGTATTTCGCCAAGATGGATCAGTAATAAAGTTCCGGTAGGCCAAAAAAAACAGGGCCGTAAAAAACAGCAATGGACTGTCGGGCGTACTTACAAAGCCATAGACATGCAAAAAAGGCATGGCAGCAGCAAGTAATAAAAAATGGTGCTGCGACCTCTTCTCCTTTGGCTTATCCACTAAACACCAAAGGAGGTATAGGGTACCCACAAAAAGCAATATGGCCCCTAGCCGCACACCTAATGAACCCGGGATAAAAACACTTCCAAACTTGATTAATAGGGCAATAATTGGTGGATGGTCAAAATAGCCCCAATCCAACTGTTGAGCGTACATCCAGTAGTAGGCCTCATCTGGATCTAGATGAAGGAAGATAGCCTGGATGACATTAAACCCTAACCAAAATAAAAATCCAAATAGGAATAATCGATTAGCCGTTCGAAGCATACCCGAATAACCTTAGTGGAAAATAATCTTACTGTATTTTCCGGAGCACTAAATTTCCTTTTTCAGCATTTATTTTCAGCGCTGTAGTGGCTAACAATTCATAAGTGCCAGCTCCTTCTAAGAGACTAAGAATATCGTTTTCTTTTCCGACTTTACCAGAACAGATTCTGGTTCCCTTCGTAAATTCAGTGATATTCAAGCTATTCCCTTCTCCCAAAGAAAAAGAGGCTTTAAATCCATTGCAGAGGCCTCTACCGGAGATTTGGCCTCTTTCAAAGCTAATACTGGTCTTTTTTTCTCCTCTAAGTTTGATGTTTTTACCCGCTAATTCCGCGCTGGCCACTTCGTATTCTCCATCAACTTCAGTAACCGGCAACAATTCTTTGGCCACGCCATTAGCTTGTCCTTTATTTCCTTTCTTAACACTAGTCTTGGCGTTATCACCAGTCGTTGATTCTCCATTTTGACAGGCTACCAAAAGTGCCATGCAAAGAACAGTCCAAAAAAACTTCATATTTGTTTGATTTTTAGTACCAATTATCTGTTTTAAAAACAGGCTGTAAATCTGAAAATGGGATCAGCACTTGCGTAGGTCCGACTACATAAGGTGCGACCTCATATGTATTGTAATATAGTAGTAAGCCTTTTTCAACTAAGCCATAATTCTGCGGAAGAAAAAAGTCCTCTCCCTGAAAATAACCCGCATCAGCTAAGGTCTTCGTAATGGGTAATTCAATGGTTTTCCGAAAGGCCGCTTCAGCGATAGGTAAAAGGGTATCGGTATCAGCCACTAAGCCTTTAAAATCCAGCGGTTCCCCCGTTGTCTTATCCAGCATCCAGATCGTATTGAAGGAATTTGGATGTGCGCCACCGGTAAAGGTGTATTGTTGTAATTGAACAGAGATAAACTTATCATTTTGGAAAAGAATTTCACCTTCTATTTCCATCACCCAAGGCATACTAAAAGGAAGATCATCCTCCAAAAGCTCGTCATAGTCCGCTAAGAATAAGCCCATCAATTCCTTTAAATTTTGGCTATTACTTTGCTCATCTGACTCCATATCTTGCATCATCTCTTTCAAGTACCTCAACTGCAAGCGGTTGAAATCTACACAAAGCTGAGTGGGGCCACTTTCGGCATAAGGAAATATCAACTGTACTGTAGCACATTGATTGGAATCAACCGCACACTGCTTTGATGCTTGATAGAGCGTATCTAATCTAAAGGTAATTGAGGTAGAGGTTGTGGAGTCTTCCCTTGCTGCATCCATCTCCCCACCGCTGCTGTTTTCGCACTGTATTAGCGCAAAGCAACCAACGGCTAAAAATACAAAGGGTAAAAGTTTTTGATAGACAATCCTCCACATAAGATCGCTTTTTTAGGTAGATGGCATTTATTCGATAGCAGCAAGCTTCCGAAAATAGGCGGCAAAGGTACAAAACCGCATCAGATAGTCTCAGCTTTCGTCAAAAAAATAGCCTTGGAATCTAATTTTTATTGGACAGTCTTCGAGCAGAAAATAATAGATTGAACTAGTATCGACTAGGGTTGTATTTTTCTATGGCCTTTCCCTTAAGTGGGCTGGCTGAGTTATAACAATCTGTCCAGCAATATCTAAAATAATGGAATCTGTTGGTTAAGTTGTTCGGTAGCTTTTTCTAGTTCTTTTTGCGGACTTACTTGGAGAGGCTCCCAAAGTCGTTTGATAATACGAAGCTTATGCGTATAGCCTCCTTTTTCTTTATTGAATATTCCGTAGTGGTCTAATTTATCTATTCGTACTTTGCCATAGGCATGGATGATTTTCCCTTCCGGCAACATGATTCCAGCGTGTGAGATACGTCCTTTTTGATTTTCAAAAAATGCCACGTCGGCCGGCTGCGATTGTTCTGCAAAATCTACATTCTCACCTCTTTCTACTTGTTCAAATGCTTCTCTTGGGAGAGGATACCCAGCAATGCCGAAGACAACCTGTACCAAACCGGGGCCATCAACGCCCAAGGTAGACCTTCCTCCCCAAAGGAAAGGCACATTGAGAAAACGTCGAGCTATTTTCTGGATGATCTCAGGGCCTTGTACAATGTCTTGTGGAAAAACAGCTTGTCCACTATAGTTGAAGGTCTTTTCACCGACGAAGAATCGCAAGCCATCAAAGTTAGGTAGGCGTGCGCCAAGCGTTAGCGGCAAAAACGTATCGGCCGTAGAAAGCGCCTGAAAAACATCTAAGACAAAAGCAAATTGTTCTTGGTACTGTGCAAACTCATTGGGTGTAATAGCTTCTAGCTGGTTGGTAGCTACCCAGCCGACCAAATTATCATGCGCACAACGGACTTTTACCCACTGACGTCCCTTTCGTTCTAATATTTCCACCAACTCCCCAAATAATAATTGTGAGATCATTTCACTCTTATGAGAAGTAGTATTCCGGATAGCCACTGTACTTAAAGGGCAGATACCATGTGTCATGAAGCTTGCTGTTTAATGATCGTAAGAATTGTAAAGGTGATGAATTCACAATTCACAATACCAAAAATACTAAATATTAGAAAAAGTCCGTTGCTTTGTAAGTAAAATAAACCTTACCTTTGATTCCCTCATGAATATCATAATCCTATGTATCGAAAATTAGTCGTGTTTTTCTTGTTTTTAGGCCTCACTACCAGCCTGATTTCTCAAGATCAACATTTCACCCAGTTTTATGCTTCCCCTATTAGTCTGAACCCCGCGCTTACCGGAGCCCTGGAAGGAAAATATAGATTCTCTGTAATATATAGAGACCAGTGGAAGAACGTTTTACAAAATCCTTATATTACTTATTCTGGCGCAATTGATTTTAGGTTTCGGCTCAATCAGTACAAGAAGAAGTTTGACGATTCCTTTGGTGTAGGTGTCATTTTTAGTAGTGATAAGGTACCTTTTATCGGCTACTCTAATAATCAAATATTCTTATCTGGTGGCTTTCACAAATCCTTAAGTGATCAGAATAATCAATTTCTAAGTATCGGTGCGCAAGTGGGTCTTGCCCAACGTAATATCAACTACGGCAACATCAACTTTGGTGATCAATTTAATGGTGATAATGGCTATACCAATGGCACCGATGAGATCTTACCAGAAAACAATTTTGCGCATTCCGATTTTAATGTGGGGATCAACTATGCTTATTCCCCAGCTGGAAAGCTTGGCGTGTTTATAGGAGCTAGTATGCATCATATCCTTGAGCCGCAAATCAGTTTTTTCTATGATAAGGAAAGACCAGAGAAGTTTCCGGAGGATCGCTTAGCGACAAAGTACATTGCCCATTTAAGTCTGCAAGTACCCATGGGTACCTCAGTGCAAATGCTCCCCCGGGTGATGATGTATAGTCAAGGACCTCATCTGGCTATCAATGCCGGCACCAACTTCCGTTTTTTGGTGGATGATATCAAAGGGGTGGCTATACACTTAGGCACTTGGGCTCGCCCGGTGAAAGATGAGTTGGATAACTTCTTCGTTGATGCGATCGTAGGAATGGTAGGCTTGGAGCTGAACAATTTCCTAATAGGATTGAGTTATGATGCCAATTTGGATGACATTAACCGATCTAGACGGGGGCAAGGGGCCTTTGAGATATCCATTGCTTATCTCGGTCAATACGAGGACGAATCCGTTTTGTGTCCTAAATTTTGATGCTACTTAACTTCAAATAAAAAAGAAAAGAGGAACCGAGCAGTCGGTTCCTCTTTTCTTTTTTAGTGCTGATCTTTTCCTTCTTTGTCTTAGGCTCTTTCCTTCTTAGCTTTCTTCTTATTCGTTCCAAAGCCCACAAACTTGCGCTTTCCTTTAGTTGCCATCGCTGCTTTGACTGCTTGGTAAGTGTTGACAATACCACCTGTCAGACACATTTCTTTGAAAGGGACCAGCTCTCCATTTTCTGGATTGATCACTCTTCCTTTTTGAGGACTAGATGATTCCATAATAATGGATTTCACTTGTACAGCCGTCAAGGTAGGAAAGTAAGAACGTAACAAAGCTGCCAAACCAGCCACATAAGGAGAAGACATGCTTGTTCCTTGCAGGTTCTTATATTTATTGCCTGGAACCGTAGAATAAATTTCTAATCCTGGAGCGAACACATCTACTTTATCAGAACTATAATTTGAAAAAGAAGCTACCAGGTTTTCGTCATCAGAAAAGGTACTAGCACCTACTTCCAGCCAATTCTTGGCATATCGAGGTGCAAATAAGCCTTTTTTACTAAATCGATCGTTAGGAAAGTTATTTGTAAAATTCACCTCTGTCGCATCATTCCCAGAGCCATGTACTAAGAGCACATCATTTTTAAGTGCATACTTTATAGCTTCATCTACGATGGCTTTGTTTGGAGATTCTCCTTTACCAAAGCTCATATTGACTACCTGCGCTCCATTATCTACCGCATACCGGATAGCATTGGCTACATCCTTATCTCTTTCATCTCCAGAAGGAACTGTACGAATAGACATGATTCGAATATTATCAGCTACACCATCCATCCCGATTCCATTATCTCTCGCCGCACCAATGATTCCTGCCACATGGGTTCCATGCTCAGCATCTGGTCCTTTCACATCATTATTACCGTAGAATTGCTCGCGTGGATTGTTGACATCATCTCCAACTACATCTCTGGGGCTAAAATCGGGATTGTAGTAATAGTTGACTTGCCCGTAGTAATAATCATAAATCTCTTCCACCTCTGCATAAATAGCGCCAAAGCCCTGTCCTTGCTCAATAAAACCAACTACGGCTTCTGAAACCCGACTTAACATCTGATCTTTGGACTTAAAGTTTTTCACGTCTGAAAGGGAAATTTCATCTGGTGCTTTTCCAATCGCATCTGCCAGCGCTGTAAAAGCTTCTAAAGTAGCGCCATACAACATCACTTGTGGTCCCAATTCTTCTTTCTTCTTGTCTATGATTTTACCGTATTCTTCATATTTCTCGTACATCGCCTTCTCCTGCTTAGACAATTCGGCTTTTGTCTTTCCATTAAACTTCTTTTTGTAGGCTTTGTACAGGCGTGTCATTTCTAAATTCTCATGTGCCAAATTTTTGCCGTTTTTGCCGCCGAGAAAATTCCAGCCATGGATATCATCAATGTAACCATTGTTATCATCATCAATTCCATTTCCAGCAATTTCCTTCGTGTTCGTCCAGATTTTACCTTTCAAATCCTCGTGTTCAATATCAATCCCTGAATCAATGATTGCCACAATAACAGTAGACGATTCTCTTTTCTTTACTTTTTTGTATGCTTTTTCAGTTTGCATACCTGCAGCTCTGTCTCTTATACACATCTGACGCTGCCGACGAAGAGGATAGTGTAGA
>CAJXUM010000142.1 GCA_913060855.1 uncultured Lewinella sp.
GAGATCAGCCTCGGTCTCGTGGGCTCGGAGATGTGTATAAGAGACAGCCCCAAACATCTAGCCACAAGCAATTCCCCCCTTTATCTGATTAGAAAAACGGATGTATTATGAAGAAGTTGCTGTACCTACTTTTTATTAGTTTTTACAGCCATCTACTATGGAGTCAAGAAATTGTAATCACCAATGCAGATTTACAAGGGAACGAGACGTACAATTGGACGAAGGATAATATCTACGTATTAGATGGTTTAGTTTACCTAGAAGAAGGTGGGATTCTCAACATAGAACCTGGCACTGTTATTCAGGGAATGACTTTTCCTAGTGAGGATGATGTTAGTGTATTGATTATAAGTCGAGGAGCTAGCATCAATGCAATGGGGACGATAGATGAACCGATAATTTTCACAGCAGAAGGAGATGACTTAAGTCGAACAAACGATATCAAATATGACAGACGTGGTCTTTGGGGCGGCTTAATCATTTTGGGAAAAGCACCAATTATAAAACTTACCCAAACTGAAGCAGTCATCAAAGGGATGGAAGGAATAGAAGAGGCCCTTTATGGAGGGGAGGATATCACAGATAATTCAGGTGCGTTGCACTATGTTTCTATTCGACACGCAGGAGCCGGACTTAGTTTAAATGATCCTATTAGTAGCCTAACGCTCGCAGGAGTGGGACGCAATACCAGTCTTCATCATATTGAAATCTTTGCCTCTGGAGATGGAGGCGTAGCGATACTTGGCGGAGCAGCAGAACTGAAGCATGTAGTTTCCGTATTGAACGCCGATAATGCTTTTGAGTATAACCATGGCTGGCAGGGTAAAGGACAGTTTTGGTTTGGAATTAATCCTCGGAAAACAGGAGATATTGGAGGTGCCTTTAAAGGTGGTGAAAGTATTGATCCTGATATTTTTTCCCAACCTATGATCAGTAATGCGACCTTCTTGGGTTCAGGTTGTGAAACGAACGATCCCGAAGACCGCTTAAATTCTAAAGGACTTGAATTTAGAGGGAATACAGGAGGTGTTTTCGTAAATAACATTATTGATGGATTCAAGAAAGCTATTGAGGTTCAAGATTTTATGGCCGGTGTCGATGCTAGGCAGCGATTAGAAGCAGGCGATCTCATTATTGCCAATAATCTGTTCGGTGAATTTTGTGAAGGAGAAGAATTAAATGCCACGGCTAACGGCATTATTTATATAGCAGGAGATGCCGAAGATCCTGCCGCTCAATTTCTGATAGATGCCTTTGAAAACGAAGGTAACAGCTTTCAAGAGTTAGATCTCAGCTGCATCAACAGAAGACCAAGAAGGGCGTTGAACCCCTTATTGCTACCGAATAGTCGCGCCTTGGCCTTTGGACAGCCTATTGACGATCTATTCTTTGATGCGGTTTCTTATATAGGTGCCTTTGACCATAGCAATAACTGGATGCTGGATTGGACAGCCTTGGATGACTATCATTTTCTAGGTAGCTGCCAGGTATTATCAGGGCAAGTAGTTATTGATGAGAACGGCAACTGTTTAGCTGATACCTTAGAACAAGCCTTTGAAGGGCTAATCGTTGCTTTTCAAGGAGAACAAGATACCTTTTATACACAAACAGATGCTAGTGGAAGGTTCAGTAGTCAAATTGATACTGGCACCTACAATGTGCATCTTTCTTTGCCCAATACCTATTGGGATTTATGTGGAAATGATTATACATTAACGGTTTCTGATACCACATCAGCCATCGTGTCCCCCTTTGTCATACAAGAGCGAATAGCTTGTCCATTTTTAGAAATAGACGTTGCTACTCCACTTCTGAGAAGATGCTTTGACAATACATACCAAATCAGTTTTTGTAACACGGGAACAGCAGTAGCCCTCGATGCAGAGGTGCAATTAATGCTTGATCCGTTCTTTACACTTATTTCGAGCTCCATTAGCCCTTCTTCGCAAGAAGGGCTGATGTTGACTTTTCCGATCGGAGACCTAGCAATAGGGGCCTGTGGCCGCTTCTCGGTTACGATCAATCTAAGTTGCGATGCGGTACTAGGCCAAAGTCATTGTGTAGAGGCTAATATTTTTCCCCTTAGCAATTGCGAAACGCCTTCTCCCGCTGCTCGCTTAAAAGTAAGTGGTGAATGTATTGATGAAGCCATTGAGTTTACAGTCGAGAATATCGGTGAAATCGAGATGAGCGCTCCTAGCCAGCTGATTGTCATTGAGGATGATGTCATGTTCTTAACCCGAGAATTTCAATTAGCGGCTACTGCTTCTGAATCGGTCATGGTAATTCCTAGTGGGAAAACGATTCGGATTGAAGCCCCTAAGGTGCCTAGTGATCCTTCGCAGGGATACATTAGCAAAACAATCGAAGGTTGTGGTGACTATGGAGATGGAGATTTTAGTACAGGTTTTGTGAATCAATTTCCCTTAGATGAAGCAGCGGCTCATGAGTCGATAGACTGTCAGGAAAATCGAGGTTCTTTCGACCCGAATGACAAACAAGGTTTTCCCGTGGGTTACAAAGCCGCTAAAAACATACGACCTGGCACTACGATTGAGTACCAGGTACGGTTTCAAAATACGGGTACTGATACTGCATTTACGGTTTTGATTTACGATACCTTATCCCCCAATTTAGACATTGGGTCCATACGTCCGGGCGCTTCAAGTCACTCCTACAGTTGGACCCTACATGAGAATATATTGCAGTTTCAATTTAGCGACATTCTATTGCCTGACAGTACGACCAATGAAGCAGCTTCCCATGGTTTTGTGAAGTTTAAAATCACCCCAAAATTAGGAATCCCTTTAAAGTCAACTATTTTTAATAAAGCAGGCATATACTTCGACTTCAATGAACCCGTAATCACCAATTCAACGTTACATACTATAGACCTAGACTTTATTGAAATCTCTTCCGTAAGTAGTACCCAAGAAGGCGATGAATCTTTACAATATCGCTTTTATCCTAGCCCGCTAAAAAGTAGCGCTCTATTAGATCTTCACGACTATTTTGTCCAAGAAGGTTTGTTCAGCGTTTTCAATTCACAAGGGCAATTACTCCGCCAAGAACCCTTTACTGGAAATAAATTTGAATTTCAAAGAAAGCATCTTAGTGATGGCCATTACTTCTTTAAAGTAGAAGACCAAGGCCAAACTATTATCACTGGAACGATGATAATGCACTAAGCAGAAACACTATAAACAACATGAACAAAGACATTAGAAAATTTTTCTCGCGAGTTCTCGCGATAGGGGTCCTCTTTGCCATATGTGACCAAGGATTCGGAATTATCTTAGATCAAATTAGAGATAATTCTCCAGATGGACGATACTACAAGACCGCCTATTCATTGGATACTTCTAATGAGGATATCATCATACTAGGAAGCTCAAGAGGAGAGATCAATTATGCGCCTTATCTCATCGAAGAATCTCTTCACCTTTCTTGCTGGGATGCCAGTCGCGGAGGTCAGGGCTTACCCTATATGCACGCCATCGAAGAGGGTATACTCAATCGTTATAACCCCAAGGCTTTCATTCTTAATGTAGAAGCTGATATTTTGGAGTATCCTCCTTTTTACCAGGAGGCTGGGTTTCTTCGCCCTTTTTATAAAAACCATAGGGAGATACAACCCGAAATGGATAAGATATCTCCACAAGAACACACGAAATTGTATTCTAGGCTATATGCTTATAATTCTAGTTTTTACTACCTTCTTCGTCCTTATCTCTTCCATGACCTGGATGGTAAAATCAGCGATAAAGGGTGGAAACCTAGAGATGGACAAATGCATGATCCTGGCTTCCCTTTCGAAATCGTGGATAGTGATAGATCTTTGAATGCAGAGGCTGTCGAAGAATTAGAAACGATGGTGCAAGAACTTGCTGATCGAGATATCCAGCTCTTCTTGGTGATTTCTCCCAATTATGGCGAAAAAACGGTCCATAGTTCAACCATTGACTACCTAACTAAGCTGTCGAAAGAAAAAGATATTCCATTGTTCAATTTTGCAACGGATTCTACCTTTGTAACACACCCAGAATTATTTATTGATATTCAGCACCTTAACCGAACGGGCGCTGAGATATTCACAAGAAAACTCATTGAAAAGATAAAAGCGACCCATAAGGTCTGAAACACCAAACCTTTACTTTAGTACTTACACAATCTTACTTCCCCTCATCAAGTCTTGACTAGGCTGTGATAAACTGAACCTCAGTTTACTAGACTATTCTTGGCCATTTTTATCACAATTGGGAGATGATAAGCTGGATTATCTATGACTATAATCAGCTATTCCCGAAACAAAAACTGTGACAATGCGCATTTTAATTGACATTGGACATCCAGGACACGTACATTTATTTAAGCATCTCGCACACCGTATTGAGCAGGATGGTGGTGAGGTTTTGTTTACCGTTCGAGATAAGGAATGTGAACTAGAGCTATTAGAGGCCGAGCATTTTCCGTATAAGAACTTCGGAAAACATTACAAGAGTCTTTGGGGGAAATTATGGGGACTCGTCAAATTCGACTTGGAAATGCTTTGGACTGCTTTTAAATTCAAGCCAGATTTGCTACTGAGTCACGGATCTATTTATGCCTCGCATACGGCCTTTGTGATAGGTAAAAAGCACTTATCCTTGGAAGATTCCGGAAATATGGAGCAAATCCTACTGTATCGGCCATTTACGGAAGTTATTCTAACACCGGAGGTCTTAGTGGAAAAGCTGGGGCCTAAACAGATCCGATACAATGGCTATCACGAAATAGCCTACCTACATCCAAATTATTTCAATCCCAACATTGAAGCCTATCACTGGTTGGGATTAGAAACGGGAGACCCCTACGCTATTATCCGATTTGTGTCTTGGAATGCTACGCATGATGTCGGACACAAAGGACTTAGCAACGAGGATAAAATTAAGGTAGTTGAAAAGTTATCCAAAAAGATGAAAGTCTTTATCTCTGCAGAAGCTGATCTACCTGAAGAATTGGAGCAATATAAGATTAGACTTGCGCCTGAGCAATTGCATGACGCACTGTACTATGCTGATATTGTCGTGAGTGAGGGAACGACTATCGCTTCGGAAGCCGGTGTTTTGGGCACACCCGCCATTTACATCAACTCTATCTCTCGAAGTTACGTAGAAGACCAAGAAAAATATGGCTTGGTCTTTAATACGAGTGAATCCAATAAGGTTTTCAGCTTAATCGATCAGATTTTAGCAGAAGATCGGTCTGTTTATCGTGAGCGAAGGAAAAAGTTGCTAGCCGATAAAATCAACGTGACGGACTTCTTGTACAACTTTATTGAAGACCATTATGTCAAACATATGCCAGCGGCCATCTCCGGTCGGGCAGATATAGTCATGTAGCCTTACTGCAATAGTCTATTTATTGGCAGCCATAAACCAACATTTTAGTAATTTCCCGCTAAAATGCGAGAAATTAAGTTTACGGATCCGCATCGAAAGAAGCATTTCGATTTATTCAATCATATGAATCATCCACATTATTGCCTCTGTGCAAATGTGGAAATAACAGCCTTGCTTGCTCATTTGAAGGCAGTGGGTATCTCCTTCACCCCGGCTATCGTCTACTTGATCAGCCGAGTAGCGAATGAGATACCCGCTTTCCGCCAGCGTATCCGTGGAGAAAAGGTCATCGAACATGAGCAAGTTAATCCCTCCTTTAGTGTTCACACGAAGGTATCGGATGTATTTAGCTTTTGTGAGGTCACATACGAACCAGCCGCTTCGAGCTTTATAGCCAGTGCCCTCGCACAAATGAAGCGTATGGAAGAAGCCCCTGTCTTAGAAGATCAAGATAGAGATGATTACTTATTTTTATCCGCTTTACCTTGGATTAGCTTCACTGGTCTCACGCATGCCATGCACTATCATCCTTGCGATAGTGTGCCTCGGATCACCTGGGGTAAGTATTTTGAAGAAGGAGATAAAATCAAGATGCCGCTCTCTGTACAAGTTCATCATGCCCTAGTGGATGGTCGACATATGGGCCAATACTATCAACAATGGGAGGCCTTGGCCGCGGAGCCAGCCAGGTGGTTGGGAATGGGATAAGGGATATCTTTTGCGATTTTCCCAAGCGTTTTATGATCGCTGAGCTGCCCAACTTAAGAAGTCAATATAATCTAGCACCCGTTTCGTTTTTAATGCCTCTTTTTGTTGCCGGAGTTGTAGCTCTAATTTCCCGAAAGCATCTTTAAAGTCCGATTCACCTAAGGAACTCGCACTTGTGAAGAATCGCAGCAATAGCTGTTCATACGTTTCTAGGTTTGCTTTAGCCTTTATGAATCGCCGCATACTCCCAACATAGTAGCGCAAGACAAAGTAGTTTTTCAGTTCGAGATGCACCATGAGATTGAGCCAACGAATATAGATTTGTAGATCCTCTCGCACCTCTCTAAAATTGTGATTCAGCACAATATTGATCCAATGTAAAGCCTGGTCATAGTCCTTCTCCATAAAGAACAGATTGGCAAATTGAAACCAGAAAGACAGTAGATAACTAGCAGGCACATGCCCCTCTTGTCGATCAATGAAATATTGAATATCTGCTATCGCCGCATTAGCTAGTTCCATAGCTTGCTGGTCCCGGTATAGCTCCAACTCAATGTTGTAGGTACGCAAAATCAGACGTATTGTGGGAGTATCTAATTGAGGTAGATCATTATAGAAAACCTTAGCTTTTTGGATGAGTACCAGCGCTTCCTCATTTTTTTTCTCAAAGGTCAATAGCCCTAGCAAGTTATTCAGGTTTGAAGCCCAAATCCCAGGGTCTTGCTTTAGCCGCTTCGGATATTGCTCCAGTTCCGACAGGAGTTGCTTGAGGTGTTGTTCGGCTTCCCTTACTCTGCCATTTTGAACATTGTTTAGGTATTGGACATTGGCCTCCAATATTTTAGCCTGCAAAGAGAGTGGAGCTGCTTCGTCTTCTGTGGGAGGGAGTCGCAAAAGCGTCGTCCATAACTGCTGGATGTGATTGAGATTAGAAAGTACTTGTCCTTTAGCCCCGATAATTTGCCCGATCTTAAGCCGATCATCTGGTCGCTGTGCTTGCAGCAGTTTTCGCTGCCAATATAAAACATCATACTGGCTGGTTGCCAATTCATATTCTTCGGCCATCTTCCCTGCCTTAGTCAATTCAGTTTCTGCTAAGGCGTATAATCCCTTTTGGTATAGGATTTCAACGTTTTTCAAGATATCATTTACTTCGGCCTTGGGGGAAACCTCCTTATGGTAATTGCGGAGGGCAGCTAGGATCAAACCATAGAGATATCGCTTGCTTAAATGAAAATGTTTAACAAATTTTTGCCCTTTGAACTTTACTTTTATTTGTGCCTCATCATATTCCTTTTGTCGGTCAATCGCATCAAAGAGCTGTAAGTACACTGCAGCTGGTTTACTGTGTTTAAAGTTTATTTTCAGGTACCTTTTCTCTGTCCTGGAGAGTGATTTGATGAGAAAAAAAAGAAAATCCTTTCGTTTCATAGGTCATATTACTAATGCTTTCACAATATAACAATGTATTTGAAATTTACATTTTAAAAAATATACGATCCATCAATTTGGTTTAAGTACATACTTTTGTATCAACAACAAAAAACATTACTTCACTTAAATCTTATGATTATGGCTAACGCAATCAACTGGTTCGAATTACCTGCCAACAATTTTTCTCGCGCTGTCAAATTTTACAATGAAATCACCGGCAAAGAATTACAGTTTTTCGAACAAGGAGAACTCCAAATGGCATTTTTCCCCGCAGAAAACAATGGTGTAGGTGGCTGTGTCACCTATGGTAATGGCAATCAGCCAAGGGCGGAAGGAGCATTGGTTTACTTGAATGGTGGCGAAGACCTGGCTCAGCCACTAGCTAAGGTAGCCTCCGCTGGAGGGACTATCGTCATGCCCAAAACTTCTATTGGCGAGAATGGATTCATGGCTATCTTCTTAGATACGGAAGGTAATCGTGTTGCGCTTCACTCCATGAACTAGATAACAACTAGACGCTTAGAAAACAGAAGCGAGAAAAGAGACTCCTGGAGTGCACTTTCTAGCTTATATCTAACCGATCTGTCGTCTGGCCTCTCGCCTCTTTTGTCCAGTAGTCTGGACACAACTAGCAAGCAGGCACAACTTAGCTGAGTTGTGCCTGTGTTATCACGCAGCTCTCTTTCACTCTTTTAACATATCAATTATTTCGTCGCATGAGTTCCAACACCTTATCTATCAGTAAAACCTCTCCTTCTTCGGAGTTTAACTTTAACGGTAAATTTATCAATATCCAAGGGCATAAAATCCATTATGTAGAAGTCGGAGAAGGGGCCCCAATATTATTTGTGCATGGCAACCCTACTTCCTCTTATGCCTACAGGAATGTATTAGGAGAAGTAGCTTCTCACAATCAACGGCGATGCATTGCCATAGACTTATTAGGTTTTGGGCAATCTGCCAAACCCAATATTACCTATTCACTTGAACTACATACTTCGATCATTCAAGATTTCATTAAGCAATTGGATTTGCAGCAAATCATTCTCGTAGCGGAGGATTGGGGTGGCTTTCTGGGTAGTTATGTGATGACACAACTACCGGAGCGATTTGAATCGGCCGTATTGATGGAAACCTTTTTGTGGGCAATGGAATGGGAAAAGGACTTTGATCCACGATTTAAACTTCCTTTCAAATTGATGCGTTCACCCGTGGGCTTCTTATTTACTCGCGTATTTAATATTATGGTCAATAAGCTAATTCCCGAACATTGCCCCATCTCTGATGAATCACTACAGTATTACAAGGACAGCCTTCCCGATTTCCATTCTCGCAAAGCCATGGGCGCCTTTCCCAATCTATTACCCATCAATGGTCATCCCAAAGCCAGCTTCGATATGGCACAAAGCTTGCAAGAGGGATTAAAGCGAATTGATTTCCCCGTTTTATGGTTGAAGAGTGATCCCGGTGTCGTGATTTCCGATGTCAACCCCTGTGGGATGCAGCGCTTAGAAGCGTTACAAGAGCAATTGCCGCAGCTAATCGTGAAGGACTTTGGCCCTGGCTATCATTTTTTGACAGAAGAGAATCCCGAAAAAGTTGTGGCTTTTATCAATGAATGGGTAGCTTTATTGAAATCTTAGTCAAACACCCGCCGATGTTGCGTGCCTGTCTAGCCAGCCAGATAGATTCCACACCAATATCGATTCTAAGCCAGCTATACTTTAGCTCTATAATGGGAAGGTATCCCCAATTGTTGACACCTAAAACTTATACTTATGGCATTCTTCACTGCTGAATTCACTGATTTTTTCAAATCCCTGGCCCAAAACAATAACCGAGACTGGTTTACTGCTCATAAGAAGACTTATGAAAATGAGGTCAAAAAACCATTCGAAGCCTTTGTCAGCCATATGCTAGAACGAATTAGCGCAGTGGATCCGAGTGTACAGATTACGGCAAAGGATGCCATTCTAAGGATCAATCGGGATATACGCTTCTCAAAGGATAAGACCCCATACAATTTGCACCGAACCGCTTTCTTATCTGCTGGAGGACGGAAGAACAAAAGCATTCCTGGCTTTTTCTTGCGCTTATCTCCTGAAATGGTCGGCATCATGGCAGGTGCTTTTCAACCCAGCAAAGAGGAATTGCACCAAATTCGATCTACTATCACGAAAAACCCTAAAGAATTAGAAAAAATACTTAATAATGAGGACTTTAAGAATAAATT
>CAJXUM010000143.1 GCA_913060855.1 uncultured Lewinella sp.
TCAGCCTCGGTCTCGTGGGCTCGGAGATGTGTATAAGAGACAGGAGAAGGTTCTCTTTGGTAAGGACTCAAAAGTTAAAGAAATGAACTTTGAGTATGAAAATGGGCTATTGCAGCAAACTGTCGCATACACGGAAGATGGAGACGAATTCACCAAGTTGGAATTTACCTATAAAGATAGCGTCTTGAAAGAACGTCAGATAAGCTATCAACTAGGGATGCTTCGCACGAACGCTACTTACACCTATCAGTATTTGGAAGGAGACACTTTGGTGGGGCAGAGTGAAAGGATACGAGAAATCCTCCATAATGGAAGACTCCTTTCCTCGAAAGGGGAAACTCCTTTTGGTGAACATTTTGAACAATCCTATGCTTATAACGACCGGGGAGACATTAGCAAAACTGAAATGAAGGATGGGGATGGAAAACTAATACATGGATTCCATCATACCTATGAATACGACAAATGGGGGAATTATATACAAAAAGTAACGTCAAATAATTCAGGGGATACAATTAGTATCTTTTTAAGAAAGATTAGGTATCGAGGGCAGTTAGATGAATTAGAAGATCCAGTTGACTTTGCGGGTAAGTGGCTTCTCTTGTCATATCATGCAGAATTCGAAGAAGCTGCTATAATCCTAGACTTTCAGAGAGACAATATATTTCATTGTGAAGGAATAAAAAGGTTTGGCCTTTCCGAATCAGGTAGATGGGCCATAGATTTGAAAAAGAAACGACTCAAAGTATGGTTTGAAACGATTGGTATGCGAGTGAGTTATCGAATAATAGCCCCAGGAGTGTTGCAACTTGAATGGGAGGAATTAGATGGTTCTAGACCCGATTCAAAGGCAAAACCTAATGAAGTACTATTATATAAATTAAACTAACCCTAGGTATATGACAATGAGATTAAAATTAATAGCGCTATTCCTTGCTTGTATAAATGCATTCGCAACCGAGGCCCAGGAAATACACTTGTATCGAGATCATATCCTGTATCATAGCGCTCCCAAAGGGAAGATTGAGGACATGCGTTTGTTTGAATTCAAAGATGCGCCTACGCTGATGGAAGGTGGAATCCTTACACTGTTTAACTATTCTAAAGAGAGACAACTGCAAAGTATTGAGGCTATAAGATTGGAAGATTTTGAATTAACAACGATAGCCTTTGATTATATCAATGAACAAGAAATAAGATGGGAAAAAAGCCGAGAAGGGAATATTCTTGGTTCCGGAAAGATTGTCATTGAAAAGGAAGAGGGGCAAGTAATGAAGATAAGCAACTATGAATCTGATAACTTGGTAGAAGTTACAGAATACGATTATAAAGAGACTGGGATCATTAAGGAGGTAACTCATATTTATACAGGGACGCCCTCCCGAACAGAAAAGGAGTATGTAGAAGGTGAACTTTTATCCAGTGTACGGTACGATTCGAAGACAGATCAGGTAGAGATGACTAGTCGTTACAATTATGTGAATGACACAACAAATATACAGTTATATGATCCTAATGGTAATCTGTTAGCAGGTAGTGATATGAGAAATATTAGCAAAAAGAACAGCAAAGGAGTTTGGGTAGCGCTCGAGCGCCAATTTGTGCTTCCACAGGGCCGGATATTTTCTACTTATCGGCAAATAGAGTATGCAGATGACGACCAAATAGATATACCTGATACATTTATTCCTGGCAACTGGTACTCCTTCCTGTTTAAACCCAATCTGCTCTTTTTTGATTTCAACGAGGATGGCACCTATGATTTTGGATTTGAAGGGGTCATCTTCGATACGGGCAGCTATCAGGTAAATGAAAATAAGCTTCAATTACAATCTGCTAAAAATGGAAGAAAGGGAATCTTTGAGATGATAATGGACGCCAATATCCTAAATTTGAATCCGTGGACGATGAGATGCAGTTCTTTTATCCGTTCTTGCTTCAATTGGGCGGAGGGGGAGATCCGAATGGGAAAATGGACCCAAATTTGTATAAAGGTTATTTAGGTATGTATATGAAGCTAATTTATGGAGGGTAGTTACCGAAGACTTTGTGCCATACGAAAAAGGCCCTTATTCGTTTTAAGCTAGGCCCCAATTAGCGAAGAAACAGCACTATCGTACCTCATCAAGTATCCAAAAGGAGCTACAATGTATCCATACTAAAACCTGTAAATTAACCCGCCTCCTTCCACCCCCAACATTGCATCTAAACACATAAAACCCTATCTTGTGGCTTCTTAAAGTGAGTATAAAACGCGCTTATGCTTCCAAAACAAATCAAGTCACTTAATACTTGTATTCCCTTTTTCTATTCATGCGATTATACTTGCCTTAACAATCATTGTCCATAGACAATAAGGCAATGCTAATACCGCTATGCCTTAGCTCGTAATCGTGGCTAAGGATAGGAGGCTATTGTATATTATTACCCTTAAATCTCTAAAATTAAAAACATGAAATCACACCTACTCGTATTACTGAGCTGCATGCTTAGCTTGCCACTCACCGCCCAAAGTATTTATTTACTAAAAGACATCCAGGAAGGTACTGGAGATGGCTTTACCTTTGCCGATCAAGCCGGGGTAGCTTACAACGGCCAATTCCTCTTTGTAGCCCAGGATGCCGATCATGGCAGCGAATTATGGATCTCCGATGGCACGCCAGACGGGACAAGCATGGTCGCAGATATCAACCCAGGCCCTGCTGGTTGTGATTGCCAAAACTTTCATGTCGTGAATGGGAAAGTTTTATTTACAGCTGAGCATCCAGATTTTGGCAAAGTTCCTCTTGAGATTCTATGTTTTCATATGGCAGCCATTGATATTTTATCATGCGCCAAAGAATTTCAATTGGATTTAAGTGAGGGCTGTACCTTGGTAAGAAAAAGATATATAAATCTTCTTCTTTCCATTGTTCAATTTTGGCTTCAAACTTTTTGCTATGATGAATAGGCGCATTATCAATAACGACCACTTTGGGCTGTTTAATTCTAGCGTGAAAGTCATCAATAAACGCGATAACTACTTCGCTGTTTATGTTGCCTTGACACGAATAGGATTCCAATTGATTGTCAAGACTCATTAATCCGAAGATTTGAGTACTTTTTGTTTTTGCAGGTGTGATTTCTATATATTCACCTTTAGGTTGCCATCCGTAAGGAATGTAGCCTTCCATATTAAAGCCACTTTCATCTGCAAAGTACAAATCAATGTAGCCGGATTTATAAAGTTGAATAAGTTGCTTTAACTCTGCTAATTTCTTTTCATATTCTTCTTGGTCTTGTTTCTTTTTTAGGCTTTTACGGAAGCGTTTCCAAGAATAACCCAAGCGTTTTAAAAAACGCCTAAGCATATGACAAGTCACTACAAAGCCAAGTTCTTTACTCAATTCACAGCACAGCTTCTTTAAGCTACGGGCGTATTTTTTTACTCTTTTTTTAAAAGCTCAATCAGCTCTTCATTATGTTCAGATAATTTGGACTTTAAGCCTCGGCCTGGCAGAATCATTAAACCAACTATTCCCATTTGATCCCATCTATTCATCCAAGTATAGATGGTTCGGCTTCGTGTTTTGGTTATCTTTATTACTTCTTGAACAGTCATCCCTTCATAATTTAACAAAAGGGCTTGACACCTTAGACGAAAATGAGCCTTTGGATGATTTTTATAGCCTTCTCGTAAGGTTTGTTCTTCTGTCGTTGTTAGTTTTATAGTTCGCATCTGCGAATTTACACCATCTTTTTCATTCTTTAAAGTGGCGATTATTTAATCGCAGGTACTTATTTCTCTTTTAGGAGCTTGGTTTTATGATCTATATAGCAATAAGAAGGTTCGCCTAGCGACAGGTGAAAAGAAAAGAGACTTAAGCCATAAGGGGAAATGGAGACCTTATTTAGTGCCGATAGTTACAGTCCTATCTATACTGTTGTTGACTATAGCTATTATATCCATTAGTCGTTGGAACCGTGCCGAAAAAAATAAAAGATGGGTGAATGAAGAGGCTATTCCAAAAATTGAAAATCTCTTAGAGAAATTAAATTTTGGTGCTGGCCAAACTGGAACAGGGCCAGAAGCTTGGACTGCCTTTGATGTAGCTCAGAAGGCATCAACACTCATTCCAGATGATCCAGCGTTACGATCGCTATGGAAATATTTCTCACAAAGAGTAAACCTTACTACAAACCCAGCAGGAGCTAAAGTTTTTGCAAGACCTTGTACAGGCGTTGATTCCTCTTGGCAATTTATGGGGCTTACTCCGCTAGATAGTGTACTCTTCCCGAGCGGAAACATAAGTATTAAAATTGAAAAGAAGGGGTATGAAATTATTGAAGACATCATTTCACTTAATAGTGAGCGATTTGATTGGTCTTATACGCTAGATCAAACGGGAACAATTCCCCAAAATATGATCTTAGTAAGAAAAAGGGATAGAGAGCTCTCACAAGACTCATTCCTAATTGATAAATATGAAGTTTCGAATAAGGCATTTAAAAAATTTATAGCTGAAGGAGGATATAGCAATCCCACATATTGGAAATATCCAATCTTTTCCGAGGGAAGGGAACTTGAATGGAAGGTGGCCATTCAATATATGGTAGATCAAACTGACCGCCAAGGTCCATCCACTTGGGAAGCTGGCGACTTTCCTACCGGACAAGAAAATTATCCGGTATCCGGTATAAGTTGGTACGAAGCTGCTGCCTATGCAGCATTTGTTGGTAAAGAATTACCAAGTGTTTACCATTTTCAAAGTTTAGTTGCGAATACGGCCTTGAATGAAATAGTCCCTCGAAGTAATTACTCTCAGCAAGGAACCTCCGAAGTTGGCGCTACTGGTGTTCAAAATCGTTGGGGTATCCTTGACTTATTTGGTAATGTGGCTGAATGGTGCTTTAATAGTTTTGGAGAAGATAAAAAATTAATCCTGGGTGGGGCTTGGAATGATGAAAATTACGTATCTACTTTCATAGATAACGCTAAGCCCCCACTTGACAGGTCTAATACCAATGGTTTTCGATGTATTAAGCTGCTTAGTCCAATTGAGAATTACCAAAAGAAATATGAAGGTATAAACCCTAAATCTCGTAGAGATTACTTCGCAGAGACTCCAGTTTCAGATGAAATATTTGAAGTTTATCTAAATCAGTTTGTATATGATAAGATAGAATTGGATCCTCAAATCATTTATAAAAAAGAAGAAGAATACTGGATTCGAGAGAAAATCGAAGTGTCTATCCCCTATGAGGCGGGAAAATTAACCCTTTACCTTTTCCTCCCAAAAGAGAAAAAAGGCCCTTTTCAAACAAATATATTTTTCCCTCACATTGGTGCTAGGTATACAGACTCTAGTGAAGAGTCTCTTCTTATTAAAACCAACGATTTCTTAGTCAAAAATGGAAGAGCAGTAGTATTTCCGGTCTTCAAGGGGACCTACGAACGTAAATTTCCTGCCTCGAGAAAGTGCAATGATTGGCGTGTATGTGATAAGGAGGATAAAATATTGATAGCGAAAGATTTGATGGTTTCTATCGATTATCTAGAAACACGACCCGATATAGATACTCAGAAATTGGCATATATGGGTATGAGTTTGGGGGGAACCCTTGGAGGTTTTTCTCTAGCTATTGAACCAAGAATAAAACTAGGGATTTTAAAGATGGCGGGATTTTGGCGCCGAGATCCGTTTCCTGAAGTTGACGAATTCAATTACCATCCAAGAGTGCAAGTTCCGATTCTATTGCTTACTGGTGAATTGGACCCTTACTTCCCGTATCAATCATCGCAGAAACCATTTTTTGAAAGTCTAGGTACGAAGGATGAGGAAAAAAGATGGATAACGTATGACTATGGTCACGGTGTTCCTAGAACGGAAAGTATAAAAGAAATTCTTAATTTTCTAGATAAATATTTTGGAGATTCTGGTGATTGAGGTACTGACTAAAAGAGCGAGAAGTCCATGTTTTCCTAAAACCCCATTTCAATCTACAATCTCAATTGATCTCTGCATTTATTCATTTCCAAAATTATAGCTTGGACTAGCGAGAGCAAACGAGCAGCAAGTTGCGGTTATGAATGTATTTTCCGCTCTCAACCTGAAAGGATAAGCAACAGCTGTAAATTTGGTAAATCGACTGGCTAAAAGCCTCCCAAAGCAATCAGAATGCAGCAGAAAATGATCTGGTCAAAGGTTTTGACCCAAAATTGAAAAGTAAAACTGTAACTTTTGGATCAAATGCTCCCGCAGGTCCAGGAAGTCAAAAATTTATTGTGAGATAGCTTTATATAAATACCCCGATAAGGTGAAAATCAAGTGTAAACAGCTGCTAGCCTAGGTTTCACTTATTGCAAAAGTAGAACCTAGACTTACTCTGTTTATACACGGTTTCCTCTTGTGCGGCACAGAAACAGAATTGCTTAATCATCATTGCTATCATCCCCGCAATTACAAGAGGCTGTAATTTCTGCACCATACTCTATATCCACGACAACAGACCCAGTACCACCGCAAGCTGAACAATCTTTCTTAGCCATGCCTAAACTTATTTTGGATTAAATAATGACTCCTTCTCTAAATTTACTGAAAAACCTCAAAGAATATTAGATGAGTCTAAGATTTTCTCGTTCTACGGCACAGTTGGCGAAACAAAAACAGTCAGTGATCATCAATTTGGTCACTGGCTATTCTTATTATTTCCAGTGGAGGGCGAAAAGTTCCTTGCGGTTTCAAAAATCGAGCCGATGAAGAAAAAATGATTCTCTATTTTATAAAACGAGATGCTACCACTATCTTTAAACAGTTCTATCTGTAGATTAGAGGAGGTGAATTTTTATCAATAATGGGTAAGAAAAAATTCGAAACAAAAAATCAATGCTGAAATTCTTTCGAAAAATAAGGCGGAAATTGTTAGGTGAAGGTAGTTTAAGAAAATACCTAGTTTATGCCTTCGGAGAAATTCTGCTCATCGTGATCGGGATACTAATTGCTCTCCAACTTAATAACTGGCATGAGGGTCGAAAAGGCAGGAAATTAGTGAGGCAATATAATCAGTCTCTATTGAGAGACATGAAGGATGATTTAGAATCTATTCAGATCAGAATTGAAAATGCAAGGATACGAATTTTGGGAGTGGAGAGGTTACTCAACTTCATAGATCAAGAAGACGATTACAGTGAATACAAGAAGAGGGAAGACTTAATTCGGGCAGGATGGCTCAATTTTTTTTCGCCTACGCTTAGCACTTATAATGACTTGATAAACTCAGGCAATATAAAATTGATCAAGGATGATTCCTTAAAACTTCTAATTAATGATTACATCAATCACAATAACAGGATATTGCTTTATGAAGAACATGATAAAAAAAACGTTTGGGATGAATACGGACGTTATTACCGGAAATGGATTGATGGAAGAATGAATTCGGCCTATCTCAATCAAGATAGCTCTGGGGTCTTATTTTATCCCCTAGATTGGGAAGGAATCTTAAGTGATCAAGACTTTAAAAGGAGGCTGACCTTAGTATTAGAAACCGATTACGGTCAAATGGCTAGATATGATAGAATTAAAAAGAAAATCGAATTCTTTATTAGTTATTCAGAACGGGCAAAGAACTAACTAAAAGTAGTCAAAACGTTGAGAGAATCTTCAATGGAGTTTGATTAATCCAGCTAATAATGAAACTGAACAAAACCTTTCGTCACCTGTACCGCAAAAGACAAATGTAAGCAGATGTGCCTAGGTTATACTTATACACAAAGTAGAACCTAAGGAGCGTCGAGACAAGGAAAAAGGAAGATCAGCGGTACCCATTATTTCGTTTGTGTAACGGTTGATGGCATGATGTCGGGCGAGAGTAAGAAGCTATTTTCCTATCAATTTATTTGCAATCTCATATAGCAATCAAAAATGAAGCCCCAAAGCAAGATTTTGAAACATTTACAATCCATTTACATTGTTTTACAATTGATAAAGCCTAAAGTAAGGACTTGATGATACCTTTGTGAGAAAAGAAGCTAAACATGAAAAAGGCGTATCCGTTCTCACCCAATGGTCCATTACTTTTCATCCTATTTTTCATCACTTCTTGCAACGGGCAAGTGGATACAAGCTCCCCTAAAGACAAGGCTACCCCCTCAAAGCCAGGCACAGAAATTATAGGGACGCCACCGCCTGTAGGTTCCTACCTTGATCCCGTTAACGACGCTGATCTGGTAAGTCAGTACATTAGAAGTATTTTTCAGGATTCAAGCGGGGATTATTGGTTCGGTCCTGCGGGGCAAAGCGTAGCCCGGTATAATGGGAAGACTTTAGAATACTACAGCAAAGCTGCGTTTTTTGAGGGGAATAACAGTGTAGGTCCTGATGATTATGGCAATAGTGTACATGCGATTACGGAAGATAAAAAGGGGAATATATGGTTTGGAACAGACCATGGAGCTATTAAATATGATGGAACACGTTTTAGCAGTTATACCGAGGAAAATGGCCTGACTAATACAAGGGTCAGTCGAAAAAGTATTCTCTCAGACAAAGCGGGAACGATTTGGGTAGGGACCCAGGGTGGGGTTTTTCGATATAATCCGGCTGCGGATAGTATAGGTGGTCAATGTTTCTCCCTGTTTCAATTGCTTCCTCCAATCCATGTTAAAGACATCATGGAAGACAAGGATGGAAACATCTGGTTTGCTTCACAAAGCCAAGGGATCTTCCGCTATGATGGAAAAGCGATTAAAAATATTACAGAGAAAGAAGGCTTGGGCGATAACTACGCCGGTGGCATAGCTCAGGATAAAATGGGAAATCTTTGGTTTACGATGAAGAATGGGATTTGTCGATATGATGGCCAGTCCTTTACAACCTTCACCAAAAAAGACGGATTGGGTGGAACTCAAATTTGGGGTTTATACATAGAAGAGTCTGGTATTATTTGGATTACAGCCAGAGGTAGCACGACAAGATATGACCCTTCGATTCCCATTTCAAGCTCTAAAGCATTTACCGTGTATACCCAAGCAGACGGACTTAATTGTTGTGTTCAGAGTATGTACCAAGACAGGTCCGGAAGGATGTGGTGGGGTGCAGGATCTGGGCTCTTTCGATTTGACGGCAAACACTTTTATAAAGTCAAACAAAATGGCCCTTGGTAGAAATAGAAGAAAAAATCGCTTTTCATTTCTATATATCGGTATTTATCGATATGTTTGCGCTATGAATAAGAAGATGGCAGTAGAAATAAGCAAATCATTGGCCAATCCTGCCAGATTACAAATCCTGGAATGGCTGAAAGCGCCAGCGGATCACTTTCCTCCTCATGAAACGGTTAAGCATTTTAACGATGGTGTCTGTGTGACTTACATTCAAGAAAAAGCAGGCTTGTCACAATCTACTATTTCGACCTATCTTACTAATATGGAAAAGTGCGAGTTACTGATTCTTACCAAGCATGGGAAGTGGTCTTATTTCAAGAGAAATGAGAAAACGCTTCAAGCATTTGCAGCATACATTCTGTAAAAAATTTGAATGAACACATCTACATTTCTAGAATTAACGATATATAAAATACCAAAAATTACAACACATGAAAATTCTCATCATCGGAGGCAATGGAACCATTGGAAAACGAGTTAGTAGCTACTTTTCTGGACAGGAAGAAGTGATTATTGCCGGGCGCTACAGTGGAGATGTCACCGTAGATCTGTCTCTTATACACATCTCCGAGCCCACGAGACCGAGGCTGATCTCGT
>CAJXUM010000144.1 GCA_913060855.1 uncultured Lewinella sp.
GTTGTGAGAATGAGGAGTGTTGCGGGTTATCGGGTTGCGGGTTGATCCAAACTTGCAACCCGATATTCCGCAACGAATCGACATCTGCCCCGCTAAAACTTCACAAACTTCTCGGATAGGCGGTAGCCAGGACCTTCAGCTGATAGGTAATATACCCCTTTAGGTAAAGGCTGTGTATCAATCGACTGGTTTTGTATTTCTTTGGCGCTGAGTTGTCGGACGGTTTGCCCCATGTGATTCGTGATCACGATACTTTTTGGTACAGACTGTGTTTGAGGAAAGCTAAAGAATAACTCGCCAGCAGTGGGATTGGGGAACAATTTCATGCCAATCGTTTCTAATCTAGGATCCCCGGTAGGCACCAAATTGCTAACCGCTTGTATGGCCGCCAGCGCATCTAATTTTCCTCCCCCCCAAGTGTTGTTAGGAACAGGTCCTGTAAAATTATCTTGTCTCGCTGTCTGGCTTAAAATATCCTTAATTTCTTGTGGGGTGAGCGTAGGCTTGAGCTCTAGCATCAAGGCAATCACGCCTGTAGAAAGTGGAGCGGCGGCACTCACCGCATTTTGAATACCGTAATGACCATTTCCTCCCTGTACTTGGTTGAAGGTGAAATTACTGTACCATGTATTGGGGCTATAGGCACCAAACAAGACCTCACCCGGCGCAGCAAAATCAGTTACCATGCGACCATCATGTGAGGGTCCTGAGCTACTGCCGATCCAGAGTTCGCCACTTTCACCTTGGCCGGTAATATCTCGAAATATATTATTGACATCAAACCAATCGTTCCTTACTACATAATCAGCAGGAGAAATAACTCGATTAGCGGTGGTATAGTCATTGACATTATAACCCGCCATCGTATTATTCATAAAGCGATTACTGTTGCCATAAAGCGATGGATTCAGCGTTGCACTGAAATCACCTGCGGTTCCAACGGTAGCAGCTGTCAATGTTATCTTATACGTACCTGTTGCCCCCTGAATATCAATTAATACTTCTCTTCTATTGCTAGTGGCTCCAAAAAACTCGACGGCAGCTCCGCGATGATAATAGAAAATGTCGGTAAAGGATCGGTCATCTGCTACATTGGGGCCGTTTGGAGCGATAAAGGGCCCTAATTTCTGGCCATTAGGACGTTCAATCGTGATATCATAACGATTATCTTCGCTATACCACATATCAAAACGCAGGTTTCCGGCTTCTCCTTTATTAATCAAAATCTCCCTTGAACTGCCCTGCGCTATCGTCCCACCAGCATAATTATCAGCACCTCCATCATCCCCCACGCCACAAACCAAGGTGTGACCTTTTGCGACAAAATCATCCATCGCTCGACAAATGGTGCTGGTACCATCCGTCGGCCCACCTACCGACCCTATATTCATTAAAGCTACCCCTGGAAGACCCAGTTCTGTAATTTTATCCGCTACAAATTGCAACGCAATCGGAATATTTCCAGGATTAAAGGAGCCCGGTTGTCCTGCCTGGTTGCCAAATGCGGGGAATCCGTCGTGTGTGATTTTCACTACGATAATTGTGGCTTCGTAGGCCACTCCTCTAAATTCAGTCCCAGCAACAGCACTACCATTTCCACAGGCTATACTTGTGGTAGCAGTACCATGTCCAAATCGATCCGTCGATAGAACCGTATTGGATTGCAAGGCACTATTAATCTGAGCGGCTGTAAAAATGGTACCAACACCATAAGGGTTATTACTCGCATTAGCACCTGAATTATCAATCATATCAAAGATATAGGCAATCCGCGTCTGGCCGTTTGCATCAATAAAATCAGGATGCGTATAGTCAATTCCGCGGTCGATCATGGCTACAATCGCTCCTTTTCCACTAAGTCCAAATTGCGAATATACTTGATCAATCTTGGCTTCTTGCCGCCCTGGGTTTCCAGTACTAAAAGCAGAGAAAGGAAGCAAGCTCATCAATAGGCAAAAAATGAAAGGTAGGAATCGCTTAATCATTATTAGATCTATTTTTAGTGTAATCATAGAAAGTTCGGAAGATAGAGAAAGCCACCACATTTCTACAAGAATGGATTTGGAAGTTGTTTCAATTCTGGGTAAGCCTCTATGGGTTTACCTATAGATAGCACTAGAGATCCAGGTAACAAGCAATGAATGAATAATTTGCTTACCATATCCGTGGACCGCCTTGTGACCATTTACTCAAGAAAAATGCCCAATAGATAGATAGAATAACCCCTGACTAAGTCACGCTGTAAGGATCAAACTATTTTTTTAATTTTAGGTATGATTCTAAAGGATTGGATAAGACTGGCACTCCCCTGCCTCCTGGCCTTAGTTTGCTCCTACCTGCCGGGCCAATCTATTTTTGATAACCCGACCGTATTTACCGAGGAAAATGGGCTTTTAGATAATTACATAACGGCCATTAAGCTCGATAAGCAAAACTTCGCCTGGATTGGATCAACCAAAGGTTTAGCTCGTTTCGATGGAAAAACCTTTAAATACTTTCTCCACGATCCAGAAGATCCCCGTTCCATTGCACACAACCAGGCCCTGACTTTACACCAAGATCATAAGGATAGACTATGGGTAGGGACTTATTATGGACTGAGTCTGTACCAAGAAGCGACACAAGATTTTAAGAACTATCGAAACAGTGAGATTGCCAGCAAAAACCTATTACCGAATAGTCGTGTCAATGCGATTGTGGAAGATCGGCAGCAGCAATTATGGGTTGGGCTGAACGAGGCGGGATTGGCGAAATATGATGAAGCCCGCGACACCTTTTGGGGGTATAATTTTAGTGTGGACAACCAAGACTCGAAGATTGATGCCAGTCGAGTGAATAGCATCATTCATATCGCGCCTCACGCTCAAAATGATTCATTGCTTTGGCTAGCTACTCTCTCTGGCCTTGTTTTGTTTAATAAACATACCGAGGACTATCAATGGTTTTTCTTTGAAATGGAGGATAGCAATGACCAGTTTTTATCCAACTCGTTAAAGTATATTATTGCCAATGAGGACAACCAACTGTACCTAGCAAGTTGGCATGGTTTGATCATATATGATATCGTGCAAAATAGCTTTAGGAAAGTAACTATTCCCAATGAGCCGAAGAGTATCAGGATGTCAGAGCGAACGGTATTTTCCTTATTATCTTTACCAGATGGTCGACTAGGTGTCAGTTATAGTCTAGGGTTTGCCTATTATGATCCCAAGAATGATCGCTTCGATGATGTCTTTTATAACAAACCTAAGGAAGGAAAAATATATGGGGCAGACTTTATTGATCCGCAGGGTCTGGTATGGGCCCGAAGTGACCATGGCTTATATATTTTTGATCCACTGACCAATCAATTTGATAGTCACTATTACCCTGTCCAAAATACAGATTTCGGCTATAACTCCCGAGCGCTAGTCGAAAGTCTGGATGGTCAGCAATTATACGTTGCACCTGATCGAAGTGAAGGAATCCAAGTTTTTGATCGGCCGACACAAAGCTGGGATCTAGTCCGTATCTCTCCCAAAGATGCCAATGAATATGGGGCGCTGGACGTTCAGGATATGATTCGATTGCAAGATGGTCGGATTATCATTGGCGGAAATAATGAATTGTATGAGTTCTTGGAGAAAGAGAGAAAAATTGTTCCTTTCCTTCGTCATATCGATATGGGAGCTCCTTTTATCCGTCGTATGATCCAGGATAAGGCGGGCTTTCTTTGGATAGCGACCCGTCGGCGTGGTCTTTTCAAAATTGAGCTAAAGACGGGTCAATATAATAGATATGATCAAGAGTTTGAGCTTTCCAATACGACCACTCGTCATCGTTGGATGGAAAAAATTGGCCTGGATAAAAAAGGGCAATTGTGGATTAGAATGGCTAACAATTACAGTTTGTACTTACCGGACGAAGATCGATTTGTCAATATTCATGTCCAGGATATCAATTCCCCAAAGTTCTTCCCCAATGTAGCTGGCTTTGCAGAAGGAGGAGATGGTAAAATGTGGATTGCCGGGGCAGATATGGGCGTAGGGGTGGCCGACCCGATGCAAGTGGAGGAGGGTGTTCTGCGCAAGTACTCCGCGCAAGATTCCTTGAAAGAGCTATTTGTACAGGGAGTAAGTTCCGATTATAAAGGCCACATTTGGTTGTTGCACGAAAAGGGGATCACGCATGTAAATCCTTTCGATACTACTTTTCAGTATTTCTATCGAGAATATGGCCTGCCCCCCTTCATTACGAATTTCATCCAACCCCTATCTACCGGTGAGATGGCTATCAGTCTACCCAATGGCATCTGTTTTTTCCATCCCGATAGTTTGAAGATCAACACAGAGCGCCCCAAACCATACCTCACTTCCTTTAAGGTGTTTGACGATGAGATAGGGGATAGTATGAATCTGAATACAGTGAAGGAAGTTAGCCTGAGCTATCGCCAAAACTTCTTCTCTTTTGAATTTGCAGCCAAGGCTTACACCTTGCCCAACAAGATCACTTTTGCCTACCAGCTGGAAGGCGTAGATGAAGATTGGAAATATAGTGGCCAGCGCAATTATGTCAGTTATAATAGCTTAGGGGGAGGAGACTATGTATTTCGGGTTAAAGCGGCCAACAATGAAGGCGAGTGGAATCAGGAATCACTCAAGCTTAACATCCATATCACCACCCCCTGGTGGCAAACCTTATTGTTTTGGTTGGCCGTAATATTGGTACTCATCATTATTACTACACTAGCGATTCGATTCCGTATCAACCAAATTAAAGAAACAGAATCGATCAAAACGGATTTTGAAAAACGGCTGGCCAATGTTGAGTTGAATGCGCTGAGGGCACAAATGAACCCGCACTTTATTTTCAATTGCCTCAACTCCATAGATTACTATATCATAAAGAACGACACAGAAACCGCCTCCGATTACCTCAACCGCTTTTCCAGATTGATCCGACTCATCCTACAAAATTCACGTTCCAATTATGTCAACTTAAAGGATGAATTGGAAGCCTTGAAATTATACATCGAAATGGAGTGCCTCCGATTTGAAAAGCAATTCGATTACGTGGTCAGCGTAGATAAAGAGATTCGACTGGAAGAAATCGAAATCCCTCCTATGCTGCTACAACCTTATGTAGAAAATGCCATTTGGCATGGCTTGATGCAAAAGGAGAGCCCGGGACGATTAGACCTCACTTTTACACGCCAAAACGGAAGTTTACATTGTACGATAGAAGATGATGGAATTGGCCGAGAAGCAGCGAAACAGCTAAAGTCCAAATCCGCTACACGTCATAAATCGATGGGCATGCGTATCACAGATGATCGCATCAAAATGATCAACCGACTTTATCAAACCGAAACAAAAGTAACCGTAACCGATATGAAAGATTCCAATGGTACCCCCAAAGGCACCAGAGTGGAACTTAGCATCTCCCTTTAAACCCGACTTTGTGTGACATAACAACCATTAGATTATGATCAAAGCTGTAATAATAGACGATGAAAGACATAGTGTAGAAACACTAAGCTGGAAACTAGAACGCCATTGTCCAAAGGTGAAGATTGTCGCTAGTTTTACGGATTCACTGCAAGGATTCAACTACTTGAATGAGAACCCGCCGGAATTGCTTTTCCTCGATATAGAAATGCCTCGCTTGAATGGATTTGAGTTGTTAGAAAAACTAGGGCACGTCTCCTTTGACGTCATCTTTACCACGGCCTATGATGAGTTTGGCATCCGGGCTATTAAGTTCAGTGCCTTGGACTATTTGCTCAAGCCTGTCCAGACCCAAGAGCTGAAAGAAGCAGTTGAAAAATTTACCGAGAAAAAGAGTCACAATCTTTCTTCTACCCAACTAGAAGTACTCTTTAGTAATATCAAAGAAGAGCAAAAGGGACGCCCTGCCAAGATTGCCTTGGCTACTAAGGAAAGCATAGAGTTCGTATTTCCCGAAGATATCGTGGCCTGCTCTTCTGATAGTAACTACACGATGGTATATCTCAACAATGGTCGCAAAAAATTAATTTCCAGGACCTTAAAAGATTTCGAAGAGCTACTGAGTGACCTTAATTTCTATCGTGTTCATCATTCTCATTTGGTCAACCTTCATCACGTCAAAGAGTTTATCCGAGCGGATGGCGGGTACCTGATTATGAGTAATAAGATGCATTTGCCGGTATCCCGAAGCAAGCGAGAACAATTATTAAAGCAATTTTGATAAAATCGCCCCACCCCCCCCCGTAGCGACCCGATTCATCGAGCCTATATACCCGCCCCCGTAGCGACCCGATTCATCGGGTCGAGCCAAAACAAAGGCAAAAAGCCAAGAAACCCAGCAGCCACAAGCCGGGAAGTCACAGCATTATAGATTTTGATTCCCATTCCGACACAAAATGGCTAGAACATGGCTAGGTTCCAATCGGAGACCGAGAACCAACGGCGGATGCGGCGATAGACCAGTAGCCACACCTTTTAATTTTCATTGACCCCAAGAGAACGGGGCACCCAGCCTCGTCCACACCTTCTGACTTTCATTCACATTAGCATTTTGATTTTAACGCCCCTCCCATTCATAAAACACTCCACTCATCTAATACTTCCATCCACGCGAAAAGACAGCGAAGCACTAAAGCAAGCTTGCTAATCCCCCCTCAGGGGCCTAAACTTGCATTGCGTTTATCCCAAGATGGGACAAAAACATAAAACCTAATGAAAATGAGATATCTATGCTTAGGCTTACTATTAGCCAGTCTATTATCCTGCAAAACGAAGCCAAAGGAAGCCGCTGTCACTCAATTACCGCGCGTTAGCATGTGCTCCCCGAGAGGATTATCCGTAGATGCACTAGCCGAAATACAAGGCACATTGCCTTTTTTTGAAGGCCTGGGTGATTATAACTTCCCCATTACAACCGACAACGAACTAGCCCAGCAATATTTTGAGCAAGGATTTAAATTGACCGTTGCTTTTAATCATGCAGAAGCGGTTCGTTCCTTTCGCTATGCTATCAAACAGGACGAATCCTGTGCAATGTGCTACTGGGGCTTGGCTTATGCCCTAGGCCCCAATTACAATGCAGGTATGGAACCAGAGGTCGTAACAGTAGCCTACACGGCGGTGAAGAATGCGCTACGCTTAAAGGATAAAGTCAGTCCGAGGGAGGCCGCATTGATTGATGCTATAGCTCAGCGTTACCCTATGGCTCCACTAGAAGACCGATCGAATTATGACAAAGCTTATGCTGATGCCATGCGCAAGATGGTGCAACAGTTTCCAAATGACCACCTGGCGGCTACCTTATTGGCTGAAGCGATTATGGACATGCATCCTTGGGCTTTGTGGGAAAAATCGGGTGCACCTCAACCCTGGACCGGCGAGATTCTTTCCTTGCTAGAAGGCGTCTTGGCAGAAAACCCCAATCATCCTATTGCGATCCATATGTACATCCACGCGACCGAAGCTTCGCTTGAACCAGAAAAAGCACTGCCCTATGTGGCTCGACTCCCTGAGATCACACCAGGAGCTGGACATTTGGTGCATATGCCTTCGCACACCTATATTCGCACGGGGCTTTATTATGAAGGCATGTTGGTCAATGAGGAAGCCATTATTGTGGACAGTAATTATGTCAGTAGCTGCCATGCGGCTGGCTTATATCCCCTAGCCTATTTCCCCCATAATTATCACTTCCTCACGGCTTGTGCAGGTTTCGCTGGAGCGGGACAAACTTCCGTAGCCGCCGCACAACGAATGGTGAATCAACTAGACACCAACATCATGCGCGTGGAAGGTTATCGGACGATTCAGCATTTTTGGATTATCCCAATGTACGTCCAAGTGAAATTCAGCCAGTGGGATGACATCCTAGCCACACCACAGCCTGCTTCCGAATTGCTCTACCCTACTGCTATCTGGCATTATGCCCGAGGAATGGCCTTCAATGGAAAGGGCCAGGTCGAAAAGGCCAAGGCAGAGTGGGAAGCCTTGCAAGCTTTTGTCAATAACGAAACACTTGATAAAGAAACCATTTGGGACATCAATACCATGGGCGCACTCATCGATATCGCCGACCTCGTTTTGGCGGCTGAGATCGCCAGTACTGAAAAAAACTATGCCAAGTCTATTTCGCTATTTGAAAAAGCGGTTGAACTGGAAGATAACTTGAATTATAACGAACCGCCAGATTGGTTTTTCTCTGTACGTCATCACCTAGGGAGCACCTTGCTAGCAGCCGGCCAATACACCAAAGCAGAAGCCGTATATCGGCGTGATTTGGAGGTCTTTCGAGAAACGGGCTGGGCCTTGCATGGCCTAGCACAAGCCTTGAAGAAGCAAGGGAAAGACAAGGAAGCAAAAGCTATCCGCGCTCGTTTTGAAAAGGCTTGGGCACATGCGGATACGCAATTGGCGGGGTCGAAGGCTATTTAGGGTACTGATAGGACAGGAATTTCTAATGTAAAGGCGGAAGTGCAAATTCGGAAGCCTGCCTGGCTTTTCGCCAGAACAGCCAGGGCGGAACGTAAATCGCCATGGCATGTTTTCCAATTTCCCACTTCCAATTTCCGATTTTCTCGGCTCGATAAGCTAGGGAATAGCACTTCGGAATAGGGTAGCAGTCTAAATGAAACTGCATCATCACCCTCACTGCCTGATCCGCTATCTCCCTTCCAAATTAACTGATCATGATCAAATACAGCCTTTGCTTGAGCTTTATGCTCTTTTCTGTTTTACTTTTTGCCCAATCTAATGCGATCTTACTCGAAGGGGGTACTATCATAGATGTAGAAAGTAAAACGATCCAGCCCAATACTTACATCTTGTTGGAAAATGGCATCATTAAAACCATTAGTAAGCAACCCATTTCCGTCTCATCCGATACAGAGCGACTGCAGTTGAATGGGCAATTTGTCCTCCCGGGCTTAATCGATGCACACATTCATCTTTTCCAATCTGGTGGGCTATATACCAGGCCTGATGCCCTAGATCTACGGGAATATCATCCTTACGAAGAGGAAAGAAGTTGGCTAAAGGATAATGCCGGACGCCTACTCAAACGATACTTACGCGCGGGGATAACTACGGTCATTGACGTGGGTGGCCCACTAGCCAATTACGCCATCAGAGATCAATACAATAACGATAGCAGCACACCTAATGTCTGGCTAACCGGACCGCTCATCTCTACCTATCAACCCGCCGCCTTCCAAATTGATGATCCTCCTATTATAAAAATCAATTCGCCAGAAGCCGCTCGCGCTATGGTGAGAGCGCAATTGCCCTACAAGCCCGACTTGATTAAGATTTGGTATATCGTCCGAAGAGGAGAAAACCCTTCTACCAATTATGACATCGTCAAGGCTACGATCGAAGAAAGCCATAAGAATGGATTAAAAGTAGCCGTCCATGCCACCCAGCTTAACACCGCAAAATTAGCGGTGAAAGCAGGAGCAGATATATTGGTTCACAGCGTGGACAATCCGATAGATCAAGCCTTTGTTCGTCAATTGCAGACCAGCAAAACCGTTTATGTCCCTACCCTAGTCGTATCCCGGAAATACCTCGAGGTCTTTGGCCAAAACAATGATCTTTCTTATGACGACTTCACCCTTTCTGATCCTACCGTCGTGGGTAGCTTGTTTGATCTCAAGCACTTGCCACCACAAGATCTGTCTCTTATACACATCTGACGCTGCCGACGAAGAGGATAGTGTAGA
>CAJXUM010000145.1 GCA_913060855.1 uncultured Lewinella sp.
TCTACACTATCCTCTTCGTCGGCAGCGTCAGATGTGTATAAGAGACAGGATCTAAGACAGAATCAAATCATCAATACAGATCGAATAGCAGTGGAGGCGATCTTTGAAAACTATGCTGCCACTTTTCGGGGTGATGATCGAGCACTTAGCAAAGAATCAAAACAACGAATTGGAAATCGTCCTTTGCCTTTTCCAGAAAATGAAGACTTACTCTTTACCGCAGCTGAGGAGTTGAAACCTGTGATCAAGGAAAAGATTGCAAGAGCTAGAATAATTATCTAGAGAATAGAGTCCTGAGGATTGTTGAGCCTCAAAGGATACCTTTAGATCACTTATAAGAAGCATAAACAACAGGAATAACAGGATTTGAAGCCGATACATCAAACGATGTATCGGCTTTTTTCACTTGAGAAATAATAGGCCTAAAAGAAGGAATATTTGTATTTTGAAAAGCAAAGTATAATTTTGTCTTTTACAGCAGAGACAAAATGATTTGTAGTAAGGAAAAGAGCCCGGAAGAATTGACGCCCAAGTGTAATAAATTACGCTGGTTTCTTCCGGGCGAAAACCCCTCAAAAGTCACTTGCGATATGACCTATGAAAACGCTCCAAGAATGATGCAAGTAACTAGAGGATTCTGGAATACCGCTCTTTGTTTTTGATGGAATGGATAACGCGTCTTAGCATTTAATTCCTACTGCTAATGTTGTTCTATCCAGGAGGATAGGCTGCTGTTTTTGATAAAACAAATTTATGTAATTTTCTACAATAAAGAAAGTAATTGCAGAAAATAAATGCAATTAAATTTAAAAAGAATAACCTATGACTGTTGGTCAACGGATTAAGTTTTTCCGAGAAAAGAATAAATTTTCGGTGACTGACTTTGCTCACTTGTTGAAAATTTCAGAACGCAACGTATATAATTACGAGGCAGATAAGACCTCCCCTCATATGTCTTTCTGGGAAGCGCTGTTTACAGTCTTTGAGGATTTGAATGCAAAATGGATGTTGACCGGACAAGGGCAGATGTTGTCAGGTGAGGGAGACCAGCAGGTGCACGAATCAGTGGCAAGTTATATGAAGAAAGAGGAATTAACGGATATTCTTCTGTTAATTCAGCGGGTAAAAGAGCTCGGCCAGAAGGTGGAAAATTTAGAAAGTGAATTGGCTAGCTTACGTGATCGCTTGGAATAAATTATAAATTACCTATTCTGACCATTTTGGGGTCAGCCTTTGAAGTGAAGGATTGCGCCGAAAGGAAGCGGGATTTTACCTAAGGCGTTGACTCAAAAGCATGAAAATTGTCAGAGACCATAAACTATTGCGTCGTAGTTCTACTAATATAGCGTTGAAGACCTACATATTCATCGTCATTTTCTCCATCACTGTCCCAATCTAGCAAAGTACTAAACTGCAATAAGCCGTTCGGTTGTTTTGAAATGACATACTGGTAA
Organism: uncultured Lewinella sp.; assembly: GCA_913060855.1. Lineage (GTDB taxonomy): Bacteria > Bacteroidota > Bacteroidia > Chitinophagales > Saprospiraceae > DT-111. The sequence goes on from CAJXUM010000145.1 coordinate 1,455, forward strand.
GTAGCATCAGGTTCTATCATCATCAAGGTGTCATTGAAGGTGTTCCAGATACCTCTAGATTCGCTCATTAGGGCATCTTCTAGGTTCAAGTGAGCACGTCGATATTTATTATCCAATTCATAGTAAGTCCGCACAGGTTTGACATAGAAGATCTTTTCCCATTGTTCTTCTTTTATTTCTTCGATGTAAGAAGAGTCTGTATTCTCAAAGCTGTTTACTTTGACCGTGATATTGATGAGCTCCCAGGTGCCTGGCAAAGTCTCGGCTAAATCGAGTGCTGGTGGCGTTGATGCTGCTGAATTAGATTCTTGTTGACAGCTATATAAGCCTAGGGCGGCTATGAAAATGATGAAAAATCGCTTACTATTCATTATTCTTATTTCTCGGCAAAATAGTCAAATTTCCCTAAGTATAAGGTGACATATAAGCTTTGGAAGCGAAAATAGTCGGCGAAGTGTTGTTGCCTTGCTCAATTTGTGAAAACACAATGACTTCCTCATACCTATATCACCACAGCAGACTTCTTCCAAACCTCATTTAGCGCAAATCCAATAACCGAATAAGCCACAATCGCTACCACTCAAGCTTACTATATCGATTCACCCATTAGGTCAACCAGCGCATGATGAAGACTAGGGCAATACTAACGACTAGACCAAAGAATACTTTCGCCAAATCCATCCCCAACATTTTCCAAGTATGGCTAGGAACCTTTTTCTCCAATCGGTACCGCACCGCAATCTCACGACCGGCCAATAAGCCCAAGAAGACCCAGGTAGTACTCATGGGTACATTATTGAGTTCCTTGAAGTAGAGTAGAACAAGGCCATAAATGAAGTCAATGATTGTTGCAGACCGAACATCTACTGTATTGGTTTTCGCTTTTACGATTTCCTGGATAGCTCCACCACGACGGTGGAAAATATAAGCCAAAAGACTTAAGAGGATAAGTAAGGATATCGCCAGCTCTAGCCCGCTAAGGTCACGAGGCAGGTAAACATAAATATTGGCGAAATCTTGGATCAGCCACTGTGACCACAAAAAGCCGGTTGAAAACCATTGCAAGACACTCCAAATTTGTTTTTCCTGCTTGGTGATTGGGTTTTCAATGAATTTTTTCTCTACTGCTTTAGTGATGACTATATAGATAAGGATAGCTACTCCGAATGCCACGGCATATCCTAGCAAGGATTTCGAGACCATGCTTTCAAGATTCTTCGGGTTGAAAAAGGTGAGAATCAAGAAGGAAGTACTCACTGGTATTCCCGTACGAGTAAGGAGCATCAAGGTGATGGGCGGTAGAAGATAGGCCCATCCAAAATTGTCGGGTATAGGATATTTTGATAATCTGTCATAAGATACATCACCACCATAACTATACCAGCCATAAACGAGCGTAGCAGTCAGGATAGAGCCCGCGAACACCCAAAGTAAATACCAGGGACGGTCTTCATTCGAACTCAAAAAAGTACCTAGTGTTTGTATACTATCATTTCCTACTACTGCGTAACCGGCCAGAATAAACCCCAGCCACATTATCATCATATTATAATCCATCGAGTCTTTGTATTGTGTTTGTGCTAAAGATAAGGATTCGCGTGTTAACTAAATGTGAAGAATTATTTGTTTTCTTCTTCCCACTTTTTTATGGCACTTTTTATGGCGTTATAAATGAGCTGGATGTCATAATTATCCTCTGATAAGACATGTGCTTTACCGCTATTTTCTTCGAGGAGTAACAATCGGGACCCTCCCCTTTGTTGTTGCGGATTGATACGTGATTTGTTACCCATGGTCGTTATACTGGCGTTTTTGATTTGTGCAAAGGCAACTTTTCCATAGACCGTCTCTACTGCTTCTGCGTAGAGGATAACTGGACCTGTTTTTTGTTGTGTCCAGAAAGTGAAAAAAGAAGTACCGAAGCTAATCATACCCAAAAAGAAGAAAAGCATGGCCAGGATAATGTTTAGCTGGCGTTTTTGTCCTTCTTCTTTTTTGAGCAACAACCAGGTGCAAAGGCCAAGAAACAGTAAGCCAGCAAGTATTGTACCCCATAACATAAAACTACTATTGCCGTGTGCCGGCTCAAAACGCTTAAGGATTTCTTCCATCTTGCTTTGATATTTGGTATTATTGTCAATTAATAAAAAACATTCTCGCGCTAAGGGTTCATTGAACCTTAGTAGGCAATGATTTCTGCAATCGCTTACTTATTCAAAAATCCGTCGAGAATCAGAGCAATCCTACATGGCAAAAGCACTCAAACGTGCCTATTGGCTTTTCCAATCTAACCCAAAGAAACTTCACCTCGTGGAGGCTTTAAAGGCGAATGCCCTAAGCACTTTTTTGGTAAAAGCACACAAAGATAAGATTCGTAAAGGAGATAAGGTGATATTATGGCAAACGGGTAAACAGGCAGGCGTTTATGCCCTGGCGACAGTCCGATCAGAACCCCAAGCCCGGACACCACAAAAGGCAGAAGCCCCCTTTGTGGGTGAAGCCGAAGAAGCCGAACTTCGCGTGCGCCTCAAAATTGATTATAATCTTTGGAATAGACCTATCGATGCAGCTACTTTATCTGCACTACCCGTCTTCGAAGATTTCAATGCGGGGCTTTCTGGAACCAATTATGTCGCTTCGGAAGAACAATTCCAGGCGATCAAAGATATTCTTACCGAGATTGATGCACTAGAAGAGCCACAGCAAGAATATTTACTGCGCACCTGGCTGAACCCGCCTCACAATCTGATTCTATATGGCCCTCCAGGTACAGGAAAGACCTATCAGAGTATCAATTATGCTTTGTCGATCATTGAGAATCGCCCTTTGGAAGAACTAGCGATGGAGGAGCGATCGCAATTACGACGGCGATTCAATGATTATATGGGACAAGGGCAGATTGCTTTTCTCAGTTTCCATCAATCTTTTTCTTACGAAGACTTTATAGAGGGAATTAAACCGGTTTTACACGATGGCAAAATTACTTATGGAATAGAAGACGGTGTCTTCAAAATGATGTGTAATGATGCGCGCCGCTGTCTGCTAGAGGCTTTGGTGAATGCCCAGGCAGTACCTAAGCAGGAGCTTAAATTTGATCAGCTTTATTCGGCTTTTTTACATCATATAAAGGGGGAAGATTTTACCTTTTTCACGACACCAAAAAAGAGAAGTGTATTCTTACATCGGGTATTAAAGTTTGGAAATTTGTTAGTTCGACCCGGGAAATCTTTTTCTACCTTAACGGTCTACAAAGACAAGCTCCGGCGTCTATATCAAACCTTTCCGGAGCCACAGGTTATCCAATCGTCGGAAGATATACAATCCTTGATCGGGCAAGAGCCAGGAGGTATCTATCTGGCTATTTTCTTTGCACTGAAGCAATTTGAAGGTGATTTGTTGAGCCAGATGGAAGCCATTCAAGCCTTAGAGACCAGCGATTCGGATACCAGTACGTTTGAGTTTCCATTGATAACAGAGTCCATATTAGCAAAGTGTAGAAAGTATGTGATCATTATAGATGAAATAAATCGGGCTAATCTATCCGCTGTTTTCGGGGAATTGATCACGCTATTGGAATCGGATAAGCGAGAAGGTGGCCCAGAATCTCTGAGTGTAATACTACCTTATTCCAAAACCTATTTTTCGGTACCGCCCAACTTGTATTTGATCGGGACCATGAATACCGCTGATCGAAGCGCCGAAGCCTGGGACATGGCGCTGCGCCGCCGCTTTACTTTTAAAGAGATGGACGCCCAGCCGGCGCTAATTCCAAAGTTAATGCATCCGCCTATGGTGGCAGGTATTGATTTGATGCGCCTGTTGGAGACGATCAATAGCCGAATCGGTCGTTTGTTAGATCGAGACTACAAGATTGGACATGCTTTCTTTCTGAATATCCATTCCTTAGCCGAATTGAAGTCGGCTTTTGAATTATCGATTATACCTTTATTACGAGAATTTTTCTTTGATGATTTGGGGAAGATTGGACTCATATTAGGCCCCCAATTTATAAAAGTAGGACGGCAAGTAGAAACCGATTTTGCAGATTTTGACTACCCGTATTTGAGTGAATATATACATCGTCCTACTTACCAGGTGCGTCCTCTAGACGACTTGTTAGAAGTGGATTTTATCAAAATTTACGATAAAAATTACCAAAAATGATAAGTGTAGTTGGCAGTGAGTGTAAAAAAAATAAACAGCCTGTTGTCTTCGAGCTTGAACAAGAAGGAGCCCCAACTCGTGCAGGATACTATTTCGTTTTACAGCTGTGTATTTGTCTAGGCATACTTTCGCTGGGCTTTTCTGCCTGTAGTTCGGCGGAGCAAATTTCAGATGATACAGATTTAAATACACGCTTTTTGATGGCTTTGTATAAAGGAGATATTGCGGTGATTGATTCTTGTTTGGCTGCCGGTGTGGATGTAAATATCCGGGATGTCAATGATATTCCGGCGATCATTGTTGCCGCCAATACTGGGAATGTCGCGGCTGTCAAAAAGCTATTGGAGAAAGGTGCCGATGTAAACGCCCGAAGCTCCATGTATTATAATAGTACGGCCTTGATGGAGATCGCGGCCAATGAGGATGTGGCGATGGCGACTTACCTGATCGAAAATGGAGCCAATGTACATTTAGTTGATTCCTTTGGCGATCCTGCCATGAACTGGGCGGCCTATTACGGTCATGTATCCTTTGTGGATTTATTGGTGAAAAACGGTGCGAGTTGGGAGATAGAAAGTGAGCAAGGAACGGCGATTGAGGTGGCCATGAAACAATGGAATGATCCCTTGTTAAAGTATTTTATTGAAGCAGGAGCCGGAACGGCATTGGCCGGAGAGGCACAGGAATTGGCGGAGGCTGTTCGGAGAGGGGAAGTAGAAAGGGTACAAACGCTTTTGGGTGCCAATGCCTCGCCCGATCAAGTCGATGAGTTGGCTACTCCGATTCTTATTAATGCCGCCTCGGCTGGAAATGTGGAGATTGCTCAATTGCTTTTGGAGGCGGGGGCTAAGCCAGATACAATGAACAGGGTAGGGCAAACGGCATTATCTAGAGCTGCTTATTTTAAACATAAACCGGTGATAGAACTCCTGCTCGCTTATCGAGCCGACGTTAATCAAACGGATGACCATTACCAATTGAGTCCACTGATCAGTGCGGCGGCCGGAGGAGATGCCGCTATTGGCCAATTATTGATCGATCGTGGAGCAGATTTGGATCACCAGGAAGGGATATCCGGTTTTACCTCCCTGATGATGGCTACGGCCTATCGAAAAGAAGCGTTCATAAAGCTTCTGCTGGATGCAGGGGCCAATCCTTATATCAAGACCATTGAAGGCATGACCTTGTCTGATATGGTGGGCTATAGTAATAATCCCAAGATAGCGGAGATGGTACAAGAATATTTGATGAAGCACTAAAATGAACCAACTGGCGGTCATACAAGTTTTTGAACATCAACTCATCAGGGTAGGGGAAGAGATTGATGGTGCCACTTTTACGTTGGCGCATTTTGATGCCCTTAGAGGTTTGACAGAGGGTAAGCCTTTTGATTTTTATACCATTGGACATGAGTCCGTTCGCTTTAAGCAATTTGTGGGGGTGATCCAGGCAGGAAATCTGTGCATTGAAATATTGCCGAAACTGGACGAGTGGCTCCCCAATAAACAACTTGTGCAATCTTGCCTAATTGAAATGTTGCGGCGGTGCAGATTTCTAAAGGTGAGCACGGTCAACCAGTCTAGCTTATCCCTGAGGCCGCTCCCTTTAATGGATCTTTTTTGGGAGTTCTTTTTGGAGGAAGTAGCGCTGATTCTAAAGGAAGGTCTATTGCGATCATATGTACAAGAACAGTCAGAAAAGCGGTTCTTGAAAGGGCGATTATTGTTGAGTAAACAACTTGCAATCCAGGGCGCAAATAGAACCTATTTTCACACCTCATCTACAGCATATAGCTATGATCATCCTTTTAATATAGCCCTATATCAAGCCTTATTAGCCTTGAAGAAGTTGCCCCTTTCTCCTAAGGTTTACCAACTGCTTTCGCAATTGTTTCATCGGTTTCCTGATCTAGCGAATAAGACGTTACCCAAAACTTTTTTTGAAAGAACCCAGTTTACCTGGAAAAATCAACGGTATCGCAATGCCCTTTTGCTAGCTCGCATGATCCTTCAAAACCGAACGCCAGATATTCGAGCAGGAGAAAACCAGGCGATGGCACTGCTATTTGATATGAATCGGCTGTATGAGGCTTTTATTTATCAAGAATTGTTGCGAACCGCGCCTCCAGGTGCTCGGATTAGCTACCAAGAGCAGCGTCTTTTTTGGTTGCGGCGAACCATCAGGCCAGATATTGTCATTCGATATAAGGGGCAAACAATAGTTGTGGATACGAAGTGGAAGGTGCTAAAAAAGGGGCAACCAGCTATGGAGGATTTGCGGCAAATGTATGTATACAATAGGTACTTTCAAGCTACGAAAGGAGTGTTATTATATCCGAAATTGCTACTCAATCAGTCAATAAACGCTCCTTTTCATGGGGTGGGTGAATCCATGGACCATGGTATTTGTCTTGTTGCATTTATAGACTTAGTCAAGGAGGGACAATTGGATAGGGGGATAGGGGAACAATTGTGGCAACTATTGATTTGAATTAATTCGGTATAAGCTATCAAGATTGCCAACGGGTAGTTCCAAATTTCAAGATAATAAAAAACGAAAGCAGCGCCGACTTTTGGAGGGCGCCTAGAAAGTCAGACTTCGGGCATGCTAGAACTGCATTTCGACTTGCATCCTAAATAAATACTTCCCGTGAGGCTGTCCTGGGAAGGATCTACGGGTGAAATCACCTTGAACCTTTAAACTATGGCCAACAATATATTTGGACATGGCCAATGTATATTGATCTTCATTAGCAATGCTAGAAAAATCACTATCTCTCCGAATATTGGTATACCTAAAGGCCAATTCGATATTATTTAGAAACAAATACCCTGCTTGAGCTGAAATTCCTGTGCCAGTTAGAAAATCATCTGATAACGTTTTTGTAGCAATATCAGGGATTTCATTTGGGGCAGATTTATCCGCGTATTCTGATAGTAGTGAGAAACCTCTGTACTTAAAAAGCACATCTGCAAAAAAAGTCTTCAAGGTATTTTCTACGTAATCACCCTCTTCATTTTTTACGAACTTTCCCAATTGCCCTCCTTGTCTAACCGCCCCGTCGTTGTAGTCGTAAGTCAGGCCAATGGCTAACTTTGGTGTTGGTTCCCGCTCCAGATCCGATAAGATTAAATCTCCCTTATTGGTGAATTTACCGAACGGCAAGATATCTAAATGTAGGGTGTAGTCATATCCTCCGTTATTGGGAGCCGTAATATTTCTACCCTCGCCTTGAGAAATAGACAAAGTAGGTGCGATGATCGTATTGCCGGATTTGAATTTTCCTCGTAGTTGTAAACCTGCATCTCGATCTATGGTATATTTGCTGTTGAGTAGCGAGCGATCTACAAATTGGAGATTGGCAGAAGAAACCAGTCGTTCTCTATTCCCTGGAAGTTTTGTTTGGCCAGCCCAAAGCGCCCAGTTTTTACTGAATTTCCATTTGAGAACAGCATCCAGGATAAGTCGACCGGCATCTCTTGTATTTCCATCCTCTTTATCAATGGCCAGATCTCGATTGGACAGTCCCATCTCAACCTTGTATTCAATATTTGGATTTAAAACATACCCTCCAAACTTCAGCCTGGACCTTCGGATAAGAAACTGTGAACTCGAGGTGCTTGTTTCTTCATCGAACCCAGCACTCAAGAGATGCTGCATCCGAAATTGAAATTTAATCTTAAAGGTCGAATCTTTGTTAATATGCGTTATTCCTTTCCCAAAAGCCACTTTTTTAGCGGAGGCCCTTTGCTTTTGCCCGAAAGCAGTAGTGAAGAAAAAGGAAAGTATTAAAACAGTAAATATACTTGGTAATATTTTATTCATTCGATGGTGGTTTGTCTCTTATTATGGCCAAAATTATTAACTGTAAATTAACTGAGTGTTTATTGAGCGTTAATCTAATGTTAATTATGGGTTAGCTAGAATCTAAGCCTAGCAAGTGTAGTAGGAAGTGATAAAATCTAGCTTCAAAGTTTATCGGAAAGCTCCAACACTTAACCTATTCTTAATCTTAAATTAGTATATAATTTATATATTCCATCTAACTTCGATTTTGGTTCAGGTTTTTGATTTTATGGTGCC
>CAJXUM010000146.1 GCA_913060855.1 uncultured Lewinella sp.
TCGGCAGCGTCAGATGTGTATAAGAGACAGGTAACCTACCGTCCTGCTTCTAACGGTTAAATCTTCACTTACACAAAACTTCTTATACATGGGATGAAGGTTAGCGGACTCCTCCCAGGGTATAAATGCAGGATCTTTAGCGGCCAGCCTGGTTCCATTCCAAAATCTTTGTGGGATATTGTAATAAAAGGTGGCATCTTTCCTGGCCCCGTCCGGGAAATCATAAAAGAACTGTCGTTCTGGGTAAATGTCTGACCATCCTCTTGATTGATGATGACTGTAGGCGGCAGGATATCCACTGCGCCTATCTTCCGTCTTAGAGAATTGAACAGAAAAGATGGATTCACGACTATTTTGATTTTCTAACAGCCATAATTTTTCGATGGGCAATAATTCGAAAAAACCCAAAGAAATGATGTCCTTAGCCTTTTGAGCAGCCAGCGCATATTTCGAATGCTCCTTTAGGGGCCATCCCGCCCAATGCATATAAAACTCAGCAAACAATGCTTTAGCGGCTGCTGTAGAGACTCTTCCTACATTTGCAACTTCATCAGGATTGGGCAAATTGACTTCAGCTATCATTAAATCCTGTTCAATCTGTAAATAATTCTCTAATACCGTGGCTCTTTTTTCTCTTCCAGTCGGTGTAATGCCATCAAGAATCAAAGGAATGTTACCATACCTTTTGACCAGTTCGAGATAGGATAATGCCCTGAAAAAATGTGCTTCGGCATCTGCTATTTTTATGGTTTTCTCAGGTGCAGCCGAAGATTTTAGCCCATCAATGAGCGAATTACTGTAGTAGATAATATCAAAATAGGCCTCCCAAGCATCGTTCGCATGAGGAGTATCAGCATTTTGCCCTTCGCCATAATTAAATCTATCATAAAGATATCGTCTAAAAGAGGAGCTTCCTTTCCACCAAGTAGTGATATCATCTGCTGCAAAAGCGACAAGAAAATGCGCTCCTGGATAGGCTACTAGTTGTTGATGTTTTCTGTAAATGGAAGTCAATACGGCAGTGATGGATCCTTCATCAGACAGGTCTTCTAAGAGTAGAACACTGCTAGTATCTTCTTCTAAATTGAAACAGGCCTGGCTTGTCAGTAAGAGTGAGACAAGGACTAGGCTTAGCGCTCTTCTCACTATTTTTGCACAAAGCATTCGGAGAGGAAGAATGGTACCCAGAGAAATCCAATTTTCCTCATAACACACTGGGGCAAAATCACTAAACTGGACAAAGGAGTGGCTATTGAAAAGCGATCTTTTCATGATTTTTATAGGCTTGTGGTGATGGAGGATCTCAGCTACTACTTAGTGCTTGCCAGCAGCCAAATTTTGTAGGTCAGCAGCCATTTTTGTGTTTACCAGAAATGGATCGGCTTGTTTTTGGCCATATTCTTTCAATTGATTGGCGAGTTTTTTTACAACATCACGATATTTGGGTTTTTCTATGAAGTTGATTAGTTCATTAGGATCGATCTTCATATCAATGAGCCAGGGGTCGTCCTTTTTTGAAAGCACTAGTTTATACCTTGAGGTTACCGCCGTGACCCATAGCCCATTTTTTGCGGTTCCCCCATTTCTCATAAAGCTTATATCTTCCCAATTTTCTTCAGTGCCTGGATCTGTAAGCAAGTCAGAGAAGTTTCGACCTGCCATACTTGCCGGAACCTCTCGCCCCATGAAGCTCAATATAGTGGGTGCAAAATCCACGGTATTAAACGCCTTTTTCACGACAGAACCGGATGGGATCGTCTTGGGGTAATACACGATGAATGGGATCTTGGCTGAAGCCTCCAGAGGGTTCCCTTTGTTGTGCTTGTGGTGTTCGCCTCTCAAATCCCCATGATCAGAGGTAAATACAATAATGGTATTATCCAATAGCTCATTCTGCTTCAAATAGGTAAGTATTTTACCAATATTGTCATCGATGCATTTCACCATTCCAAAGTACTGAGCTTGATCAAGTCCGGCTTTTTTGGCTGGTAGGGCCCAGGAGGGAACGCCCTCAGTTGGTTTGTTGTAAGTGGGTGGGGCTTTAAAATCCATGTGCTTGTACATGGTGTCATAGGGCGCTCGTATCTTGTCTGGCCCGTGGGGGTCAGGTATACTTAAATACAGGCTAAAAGGATGATTTTTATTGTTTTCGATGAATTCAATCCCCTTATTTACTAAAAAATCAGTGGCATAGGATTTTTCATTACTCTTATTTAAACCATAACTCGGTTGTCCCTTATCATCCGTTGCTGCTATTCGGGCCCCTTTCTCAGTGGCTTCCATGCTTTTCCAATGTCCTCGATTGAACATATAAGTGTTATGTTCAAAGCCAAATTTACGTTTAGGTGCCCATTGTGGCTTTCCCTCGCCATCGAGGTGCCATTTTCCAATAAAACTGGTTTTGTATCCATTATCACGGAGTACCATGGCATAAGTTATCGCATCTTCATTCAATGGTAGGTTATTCTTGGGAGCGCCAGTATTTTGAGGATATCTACCGGTAATAAAGCTTCCTCGCGAAGGCGTGCAGACGGGAGAGGCGGCGTAAAATTTAGAAAATAACACCCCATTATTAGCCAAGAAATCAATATTGGGTGTTTCAACAATATTGCCTTCGCCCCAGACCTGAGCCTGTTCAGTTGCTAATAACTGACGATAACAACCCAGGGTTCTAAAATTGTGCTCATCGGTTTGAATGATTAGCAAATTCGGTTTTTCCTGGGCTTGTGCCATGCCTGGCATATAAGTGGTTAAGGCAAGGGCTACCACGGCTAAAGCTTTAATCAATTTTATCATTGTCTTTCGTTCGTCAGTGAATAATCTGATTTAGAGACGTGCTTTGAATGGGCGCTATTTTATAAAGATTTGTTTGGTGACTTCTCCCGATTTCGTTCTTACTTTAATAAAATAAACCGACTGACTGAGGGCAGGGAGTTTTAATTGCAAGGAATACCGATTGTTCACCTGGCTTATTTGGGGTTTGTCCAAGATTTTCACCACGCGCCCACTTGGGTCATATACTTCTACCTGCTGTATGGCTTCATCGCTAGCTATATTAATGGTGTTCTGAGCGGGGTTTGGATATAGGCTAACCGTGAATGAATCCTCATCTACATCCTGAAGCCCTACAGGTGTACGATTTAATAATACTTCCAAAGAAATCCCATCCGTAGTAGTAAACTGAAGGATAGTTTCTATCGAATTGGATGAAATAATTTGAACATTTGCAAGCTCTTCCAGCATTTCCCATTGTCCAATTAATGAAACTTCCACAACCCTGCTGATGGCAGGTGCAAAGCTTCTGGATGTAAACCCAAGATCCGGATCGGTTAAGGCTAAACGCAAATAGCCACTAGGGTTATCGTATTCGGACATCAACAGGCAAGCGTGCTTAATATCCTTGACATGTCCAAAATCCAAATCACTCACACTATTGAAAACGGCGTACCCAAAAATCTCTTTGGCTTTATGTTCTAAAATATGTGCATTTTCATCCTGTTGATGTACAGTATAGGGTTTATTCCCATTAGTAATGGCTGCATCCAACTGTTGAAGCTCAGCGATGGAACTGTTTGGCTGCAAAATGTATTCATAACTTTCATTGCTTGGTTTTGTCCCATGATCGATATATCCAGTGTAATAGGTTTCCGAAGGATTGCTCCCATAACCAACCGGCCATATTTGATCATGATTTGGGTTTTGTTGCACTGCTTTTTTGACTTTCAAGGAATGACTTCCAGGAAATAAATAGAAGCCTGTGCCATAATTGCTTAATAGCCAATTGTTCGCAGCGCCATTAAAGTTCATTTCTCCCTGTGCGCTTTGATTTGAAGCATTGACAACGACTCCATTGGACTGATTATCTAGTCGTTGGAACAGGGTCGTGATGGTATTATTCGTAGGGTCATCATTCGATATTCCGGAGCCCAAGCAAACGATGAGATCATCGAAGAAAAAATTGGATTTCTTAAATGTAAACGTATTGTTGTGGTTATTTGACGAATGTGTTGTACCAAAACCCAAGCCTTCTCGTTCTTGAAAATCCATGGCAAAGAGCCCAAAGGTTCCATAATTCTCTAATAGGAAATCGCCATGCTTTTTCCTAAAAGTCAGGGAGCCTGCCAGGCCTTTTTCCTGTAATTCATCTACTCTTTCTCTCTCAGCATGCAACTTACTCCAGGGTAACCTAATGACGGTCGTTCCTGGATTATAATTCCAATCCCAGGTCTCATGATTGTATCCGTTATCCCTCATATCTCCTGGGTACAAAACCTCCAAAGCGCCATAGCTTTGGTATCTGCCGTATCGGTTACTGGTTTTATAGGCTTCAGTGCCCCACAGGCCGTTAGTAAATCCTTTCGCAAAGGCTACCCAATTTTCATTTCGAAAGAATCCTGCTGAAGAATGATTAAGTTGAATAAATCCATTTTCGAATGGAGTGATATTACTGTAGTTCAATTGGAAATCTATACCGTAGACTCGGTTGTAGAAGCCTGCCAGAACAGGATCTGCTGAATTTAAGCCCAATATCTGTCCTCCTGAAATAGCAAGAGATTTCAGGAACTCTTGACCGGTCTGAGCGTCTCTACTATTGGGCTTCCTTCCTGAGGTACTCAAGGCTTGGGTGCCAAAATCATTGGCTTGTAGACGCTGGACAAGTACTGCATCTCGGAAGACTTTGTAAGGGCCCTCACTAACCTGAAAATTAGTACCCTCCAAATAGCTTAGATTTTTGATCGCAGTTCTAAAGGCGTACATGTAGTTGTTGTAAGCCGTCCAGTGATGAAAGGATGATCCATCGTTTTTAATCCCATTGGTTGTCCCGACGGTGTAAGAGAAAAAACGTTCCATATAGCGCTTAAACCCTCTCATATAGCGATATCGTTCTTCTGGTGTATCATGCCAGAGACTGTAGGCCATCAAGGTGGAGCTTTTATTATAGATTTGGTCGGTATCAATCGCTCCATTTAACCGCTGGTGGTTGGCATCATAATCTGCTTCCCAATAGTGGGCAAAATCATTGGTGGTTCTAAATAAGGTATACCTAAATAGCTCTTGCACTTCGGTAGTCAAAAAATCTTTCATAAAGATGACTGGCCTTCCAAAGTGCCGATAATCATAGCCTCTCTCATCGACATTTAAGTTGCCACTACATATTTCTAGTGAGGCCCACCAAACGGTATTATTTACTTTGTTTTTGATATTCGTATTAGATGGATTAAATTTTAAATACCTGGCGAATGTTCTCAAAAACTTTAGCTTACTTAAATTGGCTATTGGGTTGCCTGCTGGTACACCATTACTAAAACTGATTCCAAGTTCGGCATAATCATCTTCTGCGCTAGCCAAATCTTGTGCAGAAGGAGGAGTTGTTCCCAAGAAATCATCAGAAAACCTAGCTACAGCTTGATTCATTTCTGCCTCTATCTCCGAGGAGGAAGAGACCAAAGGCAAGTCAGGAGTCAATGTAAAGCTACACGATAATAGTGCAGAAGAATTTGATGAATTAGCGATAGGTTGAGTGTTTTCACTGGATGTACTTTGCCCCTCCTTTTCATTTAGTTGATCGCTTCTTGTCCAATCTAGCGTTGCCTTAGCCGAAAGAGCTACTTCACCAACACAAATGATATGGAAAATGCTTAACATATAGATCCGTAAATACTTCTTTTTCATGATCACTGGGTTCGATTAAACAATAGGTATTCCTTGTTTCCTCTTTGTCACTTGATAAGTGGAAATAGAAAAGTGCAAGAACAAGCTAAAGGTGCTGCTGCAAAATAAGATCAGCTGACCATTTAGCCAAGGTTTTGCTGTGAAGATAAGCTGAAAAAATACGGGGAACAGTTGTTCCCCGTATCATAGATATTGACGGAAGCCAATACGTCTACGAAGGGGGACATCCCATTCGGACGTATGGTGAGGAAATCAGCCTCTTTTCGGACCGTTCCCCTTTTTTTACTGGATGACAAACCCCTCGGGGTTTTGCTTCAAGTTACTAGTAGAAATGGCTTGAAAAGGAATAGGCGTTATATAGTGACTCTTATCTGGTTGTCGCACTAAATCCACTTGCTCGGCCGGGTCTCTTTTGGCAGTAATTTCTTCCAACCTTTCGGACCTGATCAAATCGTACCATCTTTTATACTCGCCAGCTAATTCCCAACCTTTTTCATCAATGACTTCGTGCGGAGTTGCTGTTAGTACATCCACTGAAGCATCTGCTATATCATAAGGTAATCCCATCGCCCTTCTTTTTACCTGATTCAAAGCTTCAATCGATGATGCATTTTCACCTACCCTCGCCTGCGCTTCCGCATAAATGAGTAGCACCTCGGCATATCTTATCACCTCAAAAGCTCGGTAACCAGAAGTTCGGCCTCCTAAGGAGAGATTTTCTGACAGGGCAAATTTCTTGTACATCGGATGCTTCCGTTGCGAGTCTTGCCAAGGTTTAGTAGCTGGATCTTTGTCGAAAATTTGGCCTTGTTTTACCCCTCTTTGCGGAATTTCGGTAAGGAAAGTGAAATCTTTTCGAGCTCCTTCTGGGAAGTCATAGAAAAACTGAAGTTCTGGATACATGTCCGACCAACCCCGGGCTTCATGAAAACTGGTCCCAGCGGGCCAGCCATTACGTAAATCCTCCGCTTCGGAGAATTGCATGGAGAAGACAGATTCATTGCTATTCTGACCGCTCAGTAGCCACAGTTGGTCGATCGGCATTAAGCTATAGTAATTCAAATCAATGACTTCCTTGGCTTTCGCTGCTGCTAACTGATTTTTTGAAGCGTCCTTTACCGGCCAACCGGCCCAAGTAAGATAGACATCGGCTAATAAAGCTTTGGCTGCTCCTGCTGAAACCCTTCCTACACTCTTTACCGCTTCTGGTCCAGGCAAATTTGATTCGGCGATGATAAGATCTTCTTCAATATGTAGATAGTTCGCTAATACAGTAGCTCGTTCCTCTGCTCCGGTAGGCGTATACCCATCAAGGATGATTGGCATGTTACCGTTGGTTCTGACTAAATGAAAATAGGCCAAGGCACGTAGGAATCGAGCTTCGCCATCCGCTGAGCGGATCACTTCGTCAGGGGCAGTAGATGTTTTGAGCCCTTCAATGAGCGTATTCGCATTATAAATGGTTTCCCAATAGGCGTTCCAGCCTCGATCTAACCAAAGGATATCCGAATTCTCTCCGCTCCCGTAATCAAAACGATCAAATACCCTTAAAGGTGATTTATTACCGGCCCACCAGGTGGTACGATCATCAGCGCCATAACTTGGCACGCCTCCTGCGTGAGGATGGGTGTAGGCGGCTAGCATGCTACGGTAAATAGGAGACAGGGCTGCAGTCACCCCGCTCTCACTTTTCAAATTTTCGATAGATAAGATGCTGCTGGTGTCCTCTTCTAAATCTATGCAAGAATGGACGGTAGCAATCGTCGATATTAAAAAACCGACGTATAAAATTCGCTTGATTATCTTTTTCATAATTTTGATTATTTCAGGTAATAGACTAAAAATTGTCAGAGAACCGAATGGTAAAGATCAGGCTTAGTTGCTTTCAACTTCACCTTAAAAAGTCATCTTCAATCCAAATGAGATCGCTCGGCTGATCGGGTAAGCATTGTAATCAATACCCAAATCTACATCCGAATTACCGGATGCAGTCGATTCTGGATCATATCCCGTATAATTGGTGGAAATAAACAGGTTCTCTGCGTTGATATACAATCTCACCGCCTCTAGTCCAATACTATTCGATAGACCTCTGAATGTATAGCCAAATACCAGGTTTTTGAGGGTGACAAAAGAGCCGTCTTCAATAAATTGAGAAGACAAAAACTCCGTCCCATTTCTGCCTGAAGGTATGTCTGAAGGGTTAGCCGTCGTCCAGCGATCAAGATAATCAGCATGTACGGCATGAAACTGAGCCGAACCCAAGCCCATCATGCGCATGCGCTGGAAATTATAGATATCATTCCCCTGAGAACCTAGTAGTATAAAGTTCAGGTCAAAATTTTTCCAACTGACTGTCCAATTCCATCCCCAGGTGAAATCCGGGTTACCATTGCCAACAATAGCAATATCATCTGATGAAATTACGCCATCACCATTGATATCCTTGTATTTTGCTTGTCCGGGAACCTTTCCAAATTTGGCCGCTTCTGATTCTTCGTTCGACTGGTACACGCCCTCAAAAACATAGCCTCGGAAGGAGCTTATCGGTTGACCTACTTCTACCCGGGTTGGGTTTACCGGGAAAGCATTGCCGTAATAGACATTTCCTAATTCTAGGGGTTCATTCCCGTCTACCAAGGCCAATACTTCATTTACATTGCGAGAGAAGCTTAAATTAGAACTAATGCGCCAGTCGTTTTTATCGACGAGAATTAGTCCCAAATTGATATCAAATCCTTTGTTCTCGACCTCTCCTACATTTTCTGTCACCAGTGTTGGTCCAACAAAGGAAGGTAGAATACGTTGCAGCAATAGATCGGTCGTATTCTTCTTGTAGACATCGAGAGAAAGGGTAACCCTTGAGTTCCACAATCCCAAATCGAAGCCTATATTGGTTTGGGTGGTAGTTTCCCAGGTCAGGTCGGGGTTGGCCAAACGACTAGAGGGGGCTACACCAACGGTATACGTTCCGCCGTCAAAGGGATAGTTGACCCCGGCGCCGATCACGGGTATTGACCTGGTAGCTAGCGGCCCGATAGCCTGGCTGCCAATAATTCCATAACTCGCTCTTACTTTTAGATTATCCACGACCTTGAGGTCTTGTATGAATTGTTCCTGGGACAACCTCCAAGCCATCGAACCGGATGGGAAAACACCCCAGCGATTGCCTTTCTGAAACTTACTTGAACCATCTGCACGAACGGAGGCGGTAAATAGAAGTTTGTCAAAAAATGAATAATTGACTCGACCTAGGAAGGATTGCAGGCTTTCACTTGTAGAGTTATTGGACGTCCGTTGTACGGCACCAAGCGACAAATCCTTATAGGTGGTATTATCGGAGAAAAAACCGCTTGAAGTAGCTGTCGTCCTGGAATTGGTGACCAATTGTTGCTCGTGGATGGCATCGATCTGAAACCGATGATTCGGGTTGTTATCATTGGTATAGGTCAACCGATTCGTGTTTTGATACCGATTAATATCCCGGTTAAGGACACTCGCATTACCGGTATTATTGACCAACAAGGAAGTATAGCTATTTTGATTGATATTGCGTTGTTCCACTCCTCCTGATACATTTAGCACCAGGTTTTCCATCACATTGTAATTCACATACCCATTGGCAATCACCTGATGATCCAGATTGAAACGGACATTATTTTCTGGTTGCACCAATGGATTCGAAGAACCGTTTCCAACTCCCGGGACAAGCGGGGTGAAATTATAATTTCCCTCAGCATCGAAGGCCGGCGTAGTAGGATCCCAAGTCAGGCCAGTTGCCAGATTAGCCCGGGCTCCTTCATTTTCATCCCTACTGAAGTAGGTGTTTAGCCCAATTTTCATTTTATCCGAAATATTGGCGTTAACATTGGCGCGTAGGGCATATCGGCGATAACTTTGATCGATGATTGTGCCATCGGCATCATAAAGATTACCAGATATATAACTGTCTCTTATACACATCTCCGAGCCCACGAGACCGAGGCTGATCTCG
>CAJXUM010000147.1 GCA_913060855.1 uncultured Lewinella sp.
CGAGATCAGCCTCGGTCTCGTGGGCTCGGAGATGTGTATAAGAGACAGGGTTTCCTGGTCATCATACATCGCCAAGTGACTACCGTTGGGGCAGTGCAGGTATTGTCCGTTTTTGAATTGAGACGCCATCCATTCCATATGTTTGGGGTCCATTGTATCATAGGTTCCTCCGACGGATAGGGTAGGGACCGTGATTTTGGATAGGTCTTTGCTTCTGTCCCAGTTTTTCAATTTGGCATCTCCTACAATACCAAATTCACTTGGGCCTTGCATCGTGACGTATAAGTTAGGGTTAAGCTGCGCAAAAGCTCTATTGACGGGGTCGGGCCATTCGTCCAGCGGCCGACGAAGGACATGCTCGGTATAATAGTGGGTAAATAACAATTCTGAATAGCGCGGATTCCCAAAATCGCCCTTGGCTTCCAGGTCTCGAACTTCCTTCAACACCTCCGGTGGAAGTTGCGGTCCTAACACTTCATTGGCATATTTGTTATAATCGGGAACGGAAGACATCATATTTGCTATGATCATCCCCTTCAGGTTTTGCTGATATTTGAGGGCATACTCCATACAGAGGATACCACCCCAGGAATTTCCCAGTAAGTAAAAGTTAGAACTATCTAGTCCAAGCGCTTGTCTGACTTGTTCTACCTCTTCGACATATCTTTCCACACTCCATAAGGTGCTATCATTCGGTTGATCGCTGTAGGCCGATTCTAGTTGGTCATAATAGTAATATTCAATTTCGGCTTGTGGGAAATAGGAATCACAGGCTTCGAAGTATTCGTGGGTGGCACCGGGCCCACCGTGCAATAACAATACTTTCATCGTAGGATTATTGCCTATTCTTTTTGTCCAAACCTTAAATTCACCACTGGTGGTTTTTATCGGAATCATCCTTACCCCGCCACTCCATTTATCTTCGCGGTCTGTATAATCTAAATAGCTGCTTTTTTCGCTCATGGCACTACTGTCGACTTCCTTATTATTGGTACAATTTTGAAAAAATAAGAAGGGAAGAAAGAATAGTAAGCATTTTTTCATGGCTAGGAATTTTGATAGTGATTGAAGTTTTTTGTCGTTACTTAATAATGAAGTTGTTTTAAAATGGAGGTTGAAATTAGTTGTAGGTGCTTGAAATACATCCCGATAGTTATACGGGACGAAGCTCATTTTGAGAAGCGTACTTGGAAAGTACGGTTGGAAAAATAGCTGATCCCGTATGGTTATCGGGATGGGTTTCAATGGCCTGCAAATAAATCATCTATCTATTTTAAAACAACTTCAATAGATATATGATTTATTTTTAAGTCGTTGAAGTGTTGTGTTCCAGGTGCTTACAACGAAGACAACTTCTATTTTAAAACAACTTCTAAAAGTAACCACGAAATAGGTAGAATATCTTGGATTTATTTCCGTACTATCTGGACAAATATTCCATTTGAAGAAAAGGGATCAGAGAAAGAAAAAACCTGCTCTAAGGGGCTTGGAAGCCTTTTGATTTAAAACAAAAATAAAATCTAAATTGAGTAATAATAGAAATATCCAACAACAATCAGCCGCTGTTTTGCGAAAGATAGGCAGCAAGGCATGTATCGAAAAAGCCCGAACCCTAGAATCAAGCGCTACCCCAATGACTAGCTTTAACTTTAGAAGCTTAGGCCTAAGCCTTCCCGCTATTATTTCTATAGCTGCTATTCTGAAGCGAGAAAAGGATAACGAGGCTATTGCATCTATTAGTTTTAGCTACAATCGCTTATTAGGTGATGAAGGCGCCATTGCTTTAGCCCAAAGTTTGCCTGACTCTATACGTGAAGTAGGCTTAGTAGATTGTCGTATTGGAGAAAAGGGAGGTACTGCATTATTAGATTGGATCAAAGAGGCGCCTAATCTGAAAATGGTATGTATAGAGCAAAATCATTTCTCGGATGCACTCAGAATGGCCTTTCGGGACGTTAGTAAGGAAAAGCCTAACACCCTAGTCGTATTCTAGCGCAAATCACTTTCTCATTAAGAATGAAAAGATAGTAAGAACATGTTTGGGTAAGTATGATTGGCGGCTTGGAGGAATTAAGGCCTGCCCAAACATGCTCGTATGTTGAATTCAAAACGATTACGATCTGTCGTAATATTTTTTGATTTAAAAGCTGTCTATACATCCATGGAAATCTCAGACCAAAAGAAAAAACTGCGGCTGCAAATGCGCCTGCAAAGGGCGGAATTGGGAAAGTCTACTAAAGCGGCGTATGACCAATGGATCTGTCAATCTATCTGGGAGCTCATCGAAGAGCAGGGATATAAAACCATCCATTGTTATCTACCGATGGGGAGCGAAATTGATATCTGCCCATTGATTGATAAGCTATTGGATGCCTCCATGACGGTGATCACGCCTAAGACCTTAGGGGAGCGAAGCTTGGAACACTTACGCTTGACCTCTCTAACGGAAGTAGAGACTGGCGTATTTGGTACCCGGCATCCGGCCAATGCACAAGTGTTTGCTGGCTCCTACGATCTCATCCTCGTCCCAGGCCTGGCCTTTGATGCTGCCAATTATAGACTGGGGTATGGAGGGGGGTATTATGATAGCTTTCTACAACAGCATCCCGAGGCTTACAAGCTAGGTATTTGTTACCCTTTTCAAAAGGTGAAACAAGTTCCCTTAGAAGCGCATGATGTCCGTTTGGATGCTGTTTTGGCGAAGGCGGCGCTGTAGCGCTGGGCTTGAAGTAGCCGTCCAAATTTGTAAAGAGGTGAAGAGGTGAAGTGTTGGCATTTTGGCTAAAAAACTCACAATTTCACTACTTCGCCTCTTCACTACTGCGGGTCAGCATTTTGATGCGTTTGCCCTAGTAGTAAGGAATACTTTACTTCTCGACAACTATTCTTCGTATGGCTATTTTGTCGGCTGCTGTTGCGGCTTTGATAAAATAGATACCATTGGTCAAATGACTGATATTGATGGTTGTTTCCTGTCGCTTTGGATACGACTCCGAAACCATTTGCCCTAATAAGTTATAAATAGAAACGGTGGCCAATTCCTCCACTGCGGATAAGGTGATCTCACTGTTTGCTGGATTGGGGAATGCTTTCAGAAGGACCATCCCCAATTCGCTGTCGAAGGTACTTGTAGGACTACTGTTCTCTGCATTAAAGGTGGGACTCATGACTTGAAAATCCCCCGTTCCATTAGGCGATCTACCATAGGAAATATCAGCAGATTGGTCAACATAAC
Source organism: uncultured Lewinella sp. (assembly GCA_913060855.1). Taxonomy (GTDB): domain Bacteria; phylum Bacteroidota; class Bacteroidia; order Chitinophagales; family Saprospiraceae; genus DT-111. The sequence continues at coordinate 3,236 of CAJXUM010000147.1, forward strand.
TCACTTCGTCAACGATCGTTCCGGTCGGATTTACTAGAAAAACAGATTCAGCTGAAGCCGATAGTTTAAAAGCAGCATGAAGCCCTTCCTGGTCTTCGTCATTATCTGCCCAAATCACTAAATAGCTATTATTGTCAATGGTTGTGCCAGCAGGGAAAGCCCACTTCATTAAGTCGGTGGCGTCATCAGACAAATAATACCCCTCCAAATCAATGCTAGAAGCTCCATTGTTATATAATTCAATCCAATCGTCATATTCACCATCTTGATCTGCTACCGTTTCATAATTTGAGGCCATGAATTCATTGATTACTAGATCGCCGACTGTAGGGTCGGACGTAGTCGCAGTGATAGTATGGTATTCATGTTCCGCGCGTTGAGGTGAAAATATCCCTATATTATCGTTTTCAGCATAAATATAATATTGCATAAATGAGTGGTCAATGATGATATCAATGCCATAGATACCATCATTAGCACCACCATCATTATGTGCGCCGTCATCAAACATCTGTACTCTGTTAAAAGGCCCGCCAAGCTCGGTCCGATAGCCAAGGAAGGCGGCGTTCTCATTTGTAACAGAAGCTAATATGCTGATATTCTCGTTGATTACTGGAGTCGGGTTGGAAAGCGCAACGCTAGAGATGATGGGTTCTGTTTGAGTGAAATCAAACAAGCCTAAAAGGTACGTATTTCTACCGTCCATCAAATTGGTGATTCCTGGCGTCGCTCCACCGCCAGGCCCAGGCCCACCATTGATGTCTGAACTTAGATTATCAATAAAATTATTGTAGGTGAAAAACTTATAATTATCTTGCTGAACAGCAGTAGCAATGAGGTCCTGAAGATTTTGAGCAGTCGCAAAGTAGGTGTCATTGTCAAAGTTCTCCAATAGGATGGTTTTACAATGAGCTAAGTACATCCGCTTGTACATTGGGACACTTAACAATTTTTGTATCAGGGGAAAGTTAGCATCATTTTGGTGGAGTAAATGGCTCATTTGCTGTTTCGAAATCGTCGAGTTTAGATTTCCTGAACCCGTCATGGAAAAACGCCCGAAAGATTCATTTAAATCCCATACAACGGGTAGGAACCGACCAGAATCATCCCGATACAAGTAGTAATTTTGGGTAAACCCTCCAGTATAGCTATCCAAATTGACCAGGATATTATTGAATGCCAACATCCACAGCGCTCTATCTACGTCGAGAATTTTTTCAACATCACCGGTATGATTGGCAAGGGTATCGCAAAGATCAATTAATTCCTGCCAGCCATCATCCGATTTCAATTCATACGCATCATAGTAGCTGGTACTATCTTGTCCTAAATATACCAAGTTGGGGTAATCATTAGAACCCGGCCCTGCTCCATCTGGCGGATTACATTTAATAAAAGTATTGCGCTTGGAATAAAAACGGCTATCCACAAATTTCTTAGAAATAGATTCGGAATTGCTATAGAGGCCTAATAGGGTGCCATTAACATATACATTTGCATAATTGGACAGTGGAGCATCCATGTATTGTCGCAGAATCTGATAAGATAAAACTTCTCTTAGGAAGGATGGATCTTTAGCGACGTTACTTAATTTGATATCAGTATATGCCTCATATTTATGATCCTTGTAGGTATCCAATTCGATATGAAATGGATTTTTATTTTGATTGGGGTTGTAAGTACTGTTTCCTTTATACTTTACGCCAACACTATCAAATACTATCCCATTGATCTTCACCTGCTGAGCTAGAATGTAATCCCCGCTACTGGCATATGCATTATCCAAAAGTTGATCCCAATTGCTTTCAGCGAAAGTAATTTCAATGGTCTGGATGGTGTTTAAATCATAAAAGTCTTGGGTGTAACTTTTTGTGCCTACTAAAACTAAAAGGGTAAAAATTACGTACTTCATAAGTTGTTTTTTAGTGAACCTTATGCGTTAGACGCCATCGGTATAAAAAACTAGCGGGGAAATCGCGTTTTTTTAAATTCCAACCCTTCTCATCTGTATTCGTCTTTTAGGTAATTCATGAAATGGCAGAGAACCAAAAGTAAAGACATGCAACTCCCAAGGCTAATCCTCTTTGGCTTATTCATTATACCTCTTTCAATACTGGCACAGGAACCCGCCTTAACGCTTGGAGAATTAATAACCATTTCGTCAAAGGCGCTAGGGGAAGATCGATCCATCGCTGTACAGCTACCCGATGACTATAAGGCAGGCAACGAAAAGTATCCGGTCTTCTATGTTTTGGATGGCGAATGGAATTTTCATTATACGAGTGCGCTACTGGGAACCTTAGCCGAAGCGGGCGATATCCCTAAAATGATCCTGGTAGGTATTGTCAATAACAATCGGAATCGCGATCTATTACCCGATAGAGGAGCTAGTCAGTTCCACGCTTTTCTGAAGAATGAGCTACAGCCTTTTGTAGAAAAAAATTACCGAACGCAGCCTTATCGAATATTGGCGGGGCATTCATTTGGAGGGCTATACAGCTTGTATAATTTATTGCATCATCCGTACGATTTCAATGCCTATATAGCCTTAAGTCCCAGCCTGGGCCGGAATAATGAAGAAGCGGTCAAATTTGCCGAGCAGTTTTTTAGCAGTGCTCCATCATTATCCCAAAGTTTATACCTGGCCATCGGTAACGAAGGAGGCTGGACCTCTACCAGCACAAAGCGTTTCACCGCTATCCTGGAGAAATACCAACCGAAAGGCCTGCATTGGACATTCGAGCATTTAGAAAAGGAAGACCATTCGGCTATGGGAATCAGAGGTTTTCTACATGGTCTGGAATTCATCTATCGGGATTTCAATCCTACCAAGCTCGCCTTGGATGAGTTGGGACTGGTAGAAGATCATTACCAGGTACTTTCCCAAAAGTATGGCTATGAAATACCCGTTCCGGAAGCTTACTATCAAAAATTTGCTCGCCAGCAGATGATGGAAAAAGAGTTTGATTACGCGGAATGGATAGTGGGGAAGTACCAAGCCAAATTCCCTAATTCGATGGATCTACAGGCTACACTAGCCGACTATCACCTGCTTAGTGGCAATGCTGTCGAAGCGAGAGTCGCTTTGGAAAAATTGCTACAGGCAAAGCCCGAAGATGAAGCTGCAAAACGCCTGCTTGATATGCTGAAGGAGTAGGGGAGAAGCTAATTCATAGAAACGCAGCCAAGGTCTAAGAAATGGGCTTTTTTTAGCAAAAATCATTGATTACCTACTTCTAAATAAAAAAGTGGTTTGGGATACCCCAAACCACTTCAGATTGCTAATTGTTAGGTCGAAACCCAACAAGAGGCAACCCATCGCTTATTGCTTACTCAGCAAATCGCGAATTTCTGTCAATAGATCCTCAGCAGTAGGACCTGGAGGAGGCGCTGGTGCTTCTGGCTCTTTATTTCGTTCTTGCATTTTGTTGTAAGTACGAACTAGCATGAAGATAATAAAGGCGATAATGAGGAAGTCAATTATTTTCTGGATAAAGGCACCGTATCGAATTTCTACAGCCTCTTTTACTACTTCTCCTGCTTCATTCGTTTCGGCTTCTTGTAAAGTCATAGCCAATTCAGTAAAATCAACACCGCCCATAGCCATACCGATGGGGGGCATGATAATATCCTTGGTGAAAGAAGAGACAATCGCACCGAAAGCGGCGGCGATAATCACGGCAACGGCTAACTCTAGCACATTACCTTTCATGATGAAATCTCTGAATTCCTTTAACATATTTCTGTTTTTAGTTGAGAGAAAAGGTTGTTCTTCGCACTAATTAGCATCAGCTATAATAGAGCTACTTTTTAGTGACGAAGGGTAGTTTTGTTTGTTAGACAACAATAAAAATACGATTATTGGACAGATTTACAAATCTGAAGTATATAAGCTATAGTTAGGCAGGGACAAAAGGAGGACTTGGGGTGACAAAAGGTATTGGACAGAAAAAAAGCCTCTCGAAAGGGCATTCGAGAGGCTTAGTGTGATGAGCAGTAAACGCTACATCTATTCGTATCAAAGCTACTTAGCTAGCAGATATTTGTTCGCGAATTTTATTCAAGGCCGAACCTGCACCTACCCAAGCAATCTGAGCTTTGTTATAAGTATGAGCTACTTCGAAGCTATCCGATGTTCCATCAGAGTGCTTAAGTACTACTGTTAGGTTTTTACCCGGTGTCATGGTGTCGAAACCGACAATGTCAATTTTGTCATCTTGACGTACTTTTTCATAATCCGCTGGATCAACGAAGGTCAAGGCAAACATACCTTGCTTCTTCAAGTTGGTTTCGTGAATTCTAGCAAAAGATTTCACAATAACAGCGCGAACACCTAGGAAGCGAGGCTCCATCGCGGCGTGCTCTCTAGAAGAGCCCTCACCGTAATTCTCCTCTCCAAAAACAACCGTACTAATACCAGCTGCTTTGTATTTACGACCTGAAGCGGGAACCGCCAGGTATTCTGCCGTGTCTGCACTATCTACGTAGTTGGCGACCTTATTGGCCTCCCCATTGAAGTAATTGATAGCGCCAATGAAGCAGTTGTTGGAGATATTATCAAGGTGACCACGGAATTTTAACCAAGGTCCTGCCATAGATATATGGTCAGTCGTACATTTTCCTTGCGCTTTGATTAATAAGCGCATATCGGTTAGCTGATCTACTGTGATCGGCACGAAAGGTGTCAGGAGTTGTAAGCGATCAGAAGTGGGCGATACGACTACCTCTATACCACTGCCATCTGCTGCTGGTGCAATAAAGCCGGCATCTTCTACATCAAATCCTTTTGGAGGCAATTCTACACCGCTTGGTGGATCCAATCTTACGGCCTCTCCATCTTCATTGATCAAGGTATCGGTCATCGGATTGAAAGTCATATCCCCAGAAATAGCCATGGCTGTCACAATCTCAGGAGACGCAACAAAAGACCGTGTTTGAGGATTACCATCATTCCGCTTAGAGAAGTTCCGGTTGAACGAAGTGATGATTGAATTGGCGCGATTGGGGTCGTCGGTATGACGTGCCCACTGACCAATACAAGGACCACAAGCGTTTGCCAAAACAACACCACCCATGTCTTCAAAGGCTTTGAGTTGGCCGTCGCGTTGAACGGTAAATCGAATTAATTCCGAACCCGGCGTTACCGTGAATTCGGATTTAACTTTCAATTTTTTAGCCACTGCTTGTTTGGCTAAAGAGGCAGCACGATCTAAGTCTTCATAAGAAGAGTTTGTACAAGAACCAATCAATCCAACCTCTAATACAGGAGGGAAATTATGTTCTTTTACCGCTGCTGCGAATTCAGAGATAGGCCAAGCCAAATCTGGCGTATAAGGACCATTAATATGAGGTTCGAGAGTAGAAAGGTCAATTTCTATTACTCGATCAAAGTATTTTTCTGGGTTAGCGTAACATTCTGGATCACCCGTTAAGTGTTCAGCCACTTCATCTGCTAATGCTACCACTGCTTCCCGATCAGTCGCTTTGAGGTATCTTCTCATGGCTTCATCATAGCCAAAAGTAGAAGTCGTAGCGCCGATTTCAGCACCCATGTTTCCGATGGTACCTTTTCCGGTACAAGACAAGCTTTCAGCCCCTTCGCCGAAATATTCAACGATAGCGCCCGTTCCACCTTTTACCGTAAGGATACCGGCTACTTTTAGGATAACATCCTTAGCAGAAGTCCAGCCATTCAACTTACCGGTCAATTTTACACCAATGACTTTAGGCATTTTCAACTCCCATGCCATACCTGCCATTACATCTACGGCATCGGCTCCACCTACTCCAATGGCCACCATACCCAAACCACCTGCATTAGGGGTGTGAGAATCGGTACCAATCATCATTCCACCAGGGAAGGCATAATTTTCTAAGACAATTTGGTGAATAATACCCGCACCTGGTTTCCAGAAGCCAATATTATACTTATCGGATACCGTAGTCAAGAAATCATATACTTCCTTATTGACATCATTGGCTACTTCGAGGTCAATATCTGCACCTACCTTCGCCTGAATCAAGTGATCACAATGTACAGTTGAAGGAACGGCTACTTTATCACGGCCGGCCATCATAAATTGCAACAAGGCCATCTGGGCTGTTGCATCCTGCATCGCCACTCGATCTGGCTGGAAAAACACGTAAGCTCCTCCTCGTGGAAAGTCTTCCATGGGAGAATCAACGTGTAAGTGAGAATAAAGTATTTTTTCGGTTAAGGTTAAAGGGCGACCCAGTACTTTTCTTGCCGCGGCTAGTTTGCCAGGCAAAGCATCGTAGTGAGCCTTAATCATATCGATATCAAAAGGCATAAACTGCTTGTTTTTTTGATTAATGATGGATTATCGAACTGTAATGAAAACTGAGCCATTACTAATACTGTCTCTTATACACATCTCCGAGCCCACGAGACCGAGGCTGATCTCG
>CAJXUM010000148.1 GCA_913060855.1 uncultured Lewinella sp.
TCTACACTATCCTCTTCGTCGGCAGCGTCAGATGTGTATAAGAGACAGTTCATATTCTGGGCTTGGCCCTGGGGCTAGCCTCTTTTTTGTTGATTAATGAATACACTAGTTTTGAGAAGAGTTACGATCAATTTCACGAAAAGCCAGATCAGCTTTATCGCCTTACTACCGATAATATAGTAGGAGGCAAAATGGCGGTGAGAGATGCTATGTCATTCGCTCCTTCTGGGAAAGCCCTGATGGATGAATTGCCAGAAGTACTTAGTTATACAGTGACCCATAAGCGGGGTAGTATGATCATCAGAAAGGAAAACGAACTGGTAGATGAAAAGATGGTACTAGCGGTCGATTCCAACTTCTTACGCTTATTCAATTACCCACTCCTAGCTGGTAATGCCAATGAGGTTATGATAGCGCCTTACACGATGGTACTTACTGCGAGTAAGGCCAAGAAGTATTTTGGTGAGGCTGACCCTATAGGTCAAAAAATAGAGGTATTAGGGCGTTTTAATCGCCCTTTTGAAGTGGTAGGTATAATAGAGGATGTGCCGGACAATACCCACTATAAATTTGATATTCTTATTTCTTTAAAAAGTATGCAAGGGCAAGTAGAAAATGATAATTGGAATGGGTACAATTATTACACCTATCTCCGATTAGCACCCGATACGGATATGGCACAATTGAATGAAAAACTAATACCATTGTCAGATAAATATATCGGGGAAGAATCGAAGTTGGTTTTTAACCTTCAGCCGATTAAAGATATTCATTTGCATTCGGATTTTACTTTTGAACCCGAAATACACGGGAGTGCAAAAGCTGTCAATTTCTTATCAATTATATCCATTTTTATTCTTTTGATTGCTTGGGTGAATTATGTGAATCTTTCTACAGCCAGGGCGGTAGATCGCGCCCAGGAGGTCGGCTTACGGAAAGTGGTCGGCGCTAAAAAAGGTCAATTGATCGGGCAGTTCTTAGTCGAATCACTCTTGATTAACTTCTTGGGAGCTTTGGCAGCCCTTGTATTGGCCGAAATATTGCTTCCTCATTTCAATTTTTTGGTGGGAAAAACGGTGCTAACTTCAGCCTGGACAAATACTGGCTTCTTGCAAAAGCTCGGCTTGTTTTTCCTCCTAGGTACTTTCCTTTCTGGGTTTTATCCAGCCTTGGTACTTTCATCATTCAAACCCATTGGTGTTTTGAAGGGAACTTTTAGTCGATCCAAGCATGGCACGCTATTGCGGAAAACTTTGGTGGTAGTGCAGTTTGCCGCTTCTTTGATCTTGATCGCCAATACGATCATCGTGTATCGACAAGTGAATTACATGACCCAAAAGGACATGGGGATCAATATTGATCGAGTTATTGGCTTCCAAAATCCTAGATTTCAGCGAGATCAGCGGGAACAGTACTCGAGTAAATTTAATTCCTTTTATGAGGAATTGAACCGCTTGCCTGAAGTAGCAAAGGTAGGGGGGATTTCTAGCTTACCAGGCGGTGGGAGTTCCGATGTCTCTTCGAGCTCTGGAGGGGTCAGGATTGTAGATAAAACGGATCGACTCGAAGGAACTATCTATGTAGTGCAAGTAGACGAATCTTTGCAAGAAGTCTTTGATATTGCTGTTCTGGCTGGCCGCAATTTCCGAAAAGACATGGCCAGCGACTCCAATGCAGTGGTAGTCAATGAGACCTTTTTGAAGCAATTCAATATCAGTGATTATGAAACGATGATCAATGAGAAGATTCAATTGGGACGGAATCCCGAAAATGACATGTACAAAATAGTGGGCGTCTTTCGAGATTATAACCGGACGACCTTGAAAAATAGCGTAGAGCCGACGGTCTTTTATTATGATGAGCTCCAGAGAAATTCCGTTGTACGTTTGAATGCTGGCGATCCAACGGAAGGTATTAAAGCGGTAGAGGCAACCTGGCGCCGGTTTTTCCCGGATGCTCCCTTTGCCTATTCTTTTGTAGATTCTCGTTTTGAAAAACTCTATGTAGAAGACAAAAAGTTTGGCTTGTTGTTTGGCAATTTTTCTATCCTGGCTATTATCGTGGCTAGCTTGGGTTTGCTGGGATTGGCTTCCTTTCTGGCTATCCAACGGACAAAAGAGGTGGGCGTCCGGAAAGTTTTGGGTGCTTCTACGGGCAATATAATTATGCTCTTTTTCAAAGATTTTATCTACCTGCTGGGCATCGCCGTTGTAATTGGCGTGCCCTTAGTCTATATGAGTATGAGTGGTTGGCTAAGTAATTACGCCTATCGGATTGATTTTCCCTGGTGGGCTATGATAGTGGCCTGCTTGATCATTGGTTTATTTGCTTTTGTGACGGTGGGGCTTCAGACTTATCGGGTAGCTGTTTTGGATCCTGCGAAGACGATTCGACATGAGTAGGGGAGAGGACGTGAAGAAGGCGACGAAGGTGAAGTGGTGAAGAAGGTGAAGTGGTGAAGAAGGTGAAGTGGTGAATAAAGTGAAGTGGTGTAAAGATGAATTGGTGATTTCCGATATTCTTTGAAAAATGACTTTAGACTGCTTGGTGTGAGGTGCTGTGCTGTAAGCCTAGTAAAAGGAAAAAGGCATAGAATCCGACGCCAATGGAGTTTTCGATCGTGTTTTCTACCATAAAAGAAGCAAAAACAATGACGTGAAAGGCGAGGAAGAGGTTGAAGGCTTTGTCTTGGGACGTCTGTAAGTCGTAAGTCGTAGGTCTAGGTGTTGAAGTGTCAAGTGATATAGCGCTAGCCTGATTTTCCTTGCTGTTCTTCCTACTCCCGACTCCGGATTTTCGCCTTTTGACTTCCGGACTGAAGAACGGATAAAAGAACGCAAACAAAAACACACTCAATCCCACCAATCCCGTTCCTGCATAAACCGAAATCAGTTGGTTATGGGGCATTCGGATTTGTTCCATCTCAGGATATTGTGCCGCATAGCGGGCTTTGACTTCCTGTCGAAGGTTACCCGCTCCCACACCTACAATGGGGTGTTCATTGCCAATTTCCATTCCCATCCGCAAGGAAATTATTCGCCAAAGATCTGAATAGTTACCACTGAGATTATTTTCGCGAATCCAGAATTCATAGCGGACATAAGCCACCTTTGCTTGAAAACTTGGAATGGTCTGGTAGGCCATTACAGGAATTAGCAGCATACTTACACCTACGGCCAAGCCTACTCCATAGCGCCCCGTCTGCCAAACGTAGCGGATGGCGAGTATAAATATAGCGAGATAGAGTGCTGCCAATCCACTCCGTACAGATAGCAGATGAATCATTAGAAATAGGAAAATAGCTGCCGCCAACAAGGCTTTGGACTCCCATTGATATTTAAAATAAAATCGAACTTGGTATAAGAGGAATGCCGCTATTACGCCAAGTGCTAATATCAAGCTAAAGCGAATATGATTGCGCGGCGTTGGCATGGGCCGTCCTTGCTGCATTATGGTATTGATCTCTTCGAAGTGCAAGATATAATGGATCCCAATTCCGATACAAGTGAGGGTCAAGGCAAATACTAGGAAATAGAGTAGGCCCCAATAATCTCGTTGGGATAGCTTGGGTAGGCCACAAAAAATTATGGGTAACACCAAAAAAGGGAGCTTCATCAGTAGTCTATTAGACCAATAGTCCCAGTCTTCCGTCATGAGACCACTAACAAAAACAATCCAAAAAAAGAGAGTGATAATGAGATGAGTCCGGCTCCGGAAAAATTGCGTAAAGTAATGGAAGAACTTCGGGTTCAAGCGGAGCCAGCCTGCTTTGTTCCAGTCTATTTGGAAAGTGAAAATAACGGCCAAGCCTATCATTCCTACAGAAAGGAGAAAGGGGGAGTAAATCAATGCAGATATAATTACTGCATAAAGGAACAAACTAAGTTGTTTGCGATGGATAGACTGGAGTAATTTGAACATACTTTCAAACAAAAATGGAACCTATATCCCTAACGATTATGTTGTATTTGTATTGCTAACTCATCAGTTCTGTGGTCAATAATAATGTAGGAGGGCCACTCCCTCTAATTGACGGACTGGGGCCCAGCCACAAAAATGACTAGAGAAGGAGCTAAAAATAGGGTAATTCGTTACCTTTGCAAGCTTAAAAGAAAAAAGCATCTAAAAAAGTAATATGGCGGAAGTCGAAACCTTCGGGAAAGTACAAGAAATCATTGATCAAATCAATGGCAGCCAACCCACTACAGCAGATGAACTAGAACAGTTCCGAATCCAGTATGTAGGTTCCAAAAATGTGATTAAGTCCTTATTTGGTCTGATGAAGACAGTGCCCAATGAGCAGAAAAGAGAATTTGGGCAATTGGTGAATAAAGCCAAGAACACAGCGGAAGCTAAGTTTGAAGCGCTCAAAGTTCAATTGGAATCGGCAGCAGAATCGGCAGCAGTGGCAGATATTGATCTCACTGCTCCTGGCGAACCACTTACGCTAGGCAGTCGTCATCCACTCACGACTACCATGAATCGCATTATCCGCATCTTTGAGCGAATAGGTTTTGTAGTGGCAGAAGGACCGGAGATTGAAGACGATTGGCACAATTTCACCGCCATGAATACGCCGGAGGATCATCCTGCGCGTGATATGCAAGATACTTTTTACTTGCTGAACAGTACGGAGATGCTTTTGCGAACGCATACTTCTTCTGTGCAGGCACGTACCATGACCAGCCAAAAACCACCGATTCGGATCATTGCACCTGGTCGGGTATACCGAAATGAAACCATCTCTGCTCGTTCTCATGCGCAATTCCATCAAGTGGAAGGGCTCTATATTGACGAGAATGTCTCTTTTGCCGATATGAAGCAAACCTTGCTTTATTTTGCCAAAGAGATGTACGGACCTGATAAAGAAATTCGCTTGCGGCCTTCCTATTTCCCATTCACAGAGCCTAGTGCAGAAATGGATGTATACTGGGGATTAGAAACCGAAAGAGATTATCGGATTACGAAGGGAACGGGTTGGTTGGAGATTTTAGGATGTGGCATGGTTGATCCCAATGTTTTAGAAAATTGCGGGATTGATTCAGAAAAGTATACCGGTTTTGCTTTTGGAATGGGAATCGAGCGTCAAGCTATGTTATTGTATGATGTAGGTGACATTCGTTTGTTTTTCGAAAACGATGTCCGCTTCCTACAGCAATTCAAATCTGCTTTTTAGCGATAAAAAAAGAGTAGGTATCTAAAAATAATAAGTTATGTCTAAGCCGAGTATCCCAAAGGGTACGCGTGATTTTGGTCCCGAAGAGGTAATCAAACGCAATTATATATTTGATACGATTCGATCGGTATTCACCAAGTACGCCTATCAGCCGATAGAGACTCCCACCATGGAGAATCTATCCACCCTGACTGGGAAATATGGAGAAGAAGGCGATAAGTTGCTCTTTAAGGTATTGAACAATGGTGACTTTTTGGCAAAAGCCAATAAAGAAGCCCTTGGTGAAATGGATTCCGTTAAGGTTGTATCCTCTATTTCTAAACGTGGTCTACGTTACGATTTGACTGTTCCTTTTGCTCGCTTTGTGGTCATGCACCAAAATGATATCAGCTTCCCTTTCAAGCGTTACCAGATACAAAGGGTATGGCGCGCGGATCGGCCCCAGAAAGGTCGGTACCAAGAGTTTTATCAATGTGATGTGGATGTAGTAGGTTCTAATGCTTTGATGTACGAAGCGGAGCTGACGCAGATTTATGATGAGGTATTTGCCGCATTGAAGATCCCTGTTGAGATCAAACTGAATAATCGTAAAATCTTGGCGGGTATTGCGGAAGTGGCAGGTATTACCAATCAATTTGTGGATATGACAGTCGCCATCGATAAGCTAGATAAAGTGGGGATGGAGGGTGTGAAAAATGAATTGGTGAATAGAGGAATCGGTGCCGATGCCATAGCGAAAATAGAAACAGTATTAGCGATCAAAGACTTGTCGCAACTAAAAATACAATTGGCCGATAGCGAAACAGGATTGAAAGGGGTGGAAGAATTGGAGCAGGTATTTGACTATCTAGCGGTGAGTGGAGGAGTGACCAATGAAGTGAATTTTGACATCACCTTGGCACGTGGACTCAATTATTATACAGGCTGTATTTTTGAAGTCAAGGCTAAAAATGTACAAATGGGATCTATTGGCGGCGGTGGTCGCTATGATGATCTGACTGGCGTATTTGGTCTGAAAAACGTATCTGGTGTTGGGGTTTCTTTTGGTGCAGAGCGGATTTATGATGTAATGCAAGAGTTGGAGTTGTTTCCAGATTCGGCCGATGCTTCCCTGCAATTGCTATTCATTGCCTTTGATGCCAAAGCGCACGCCTTCGCCTTCAATTGCCTGGCCAAGGCACGAAAAGCAGGTCTCAATGCTGATCTTTACCCTGAACCGACGAAGCTAAAGAAGCAGATGAAATATGCCAATGATCGCAAAGCGCCGTATGTGGTGCTGATCGGAGGAAATGAAATGGAAAGCGGCTTATTGTCGCTGAAAGATATGGAAAGCGGTACGCAAACGACTTTGGCTATTGACGCTATTATTGAGCAACTCCTTAAGTCTTAACATGGAAGTAGCAACACAACCGAAATATAGTGCTATCACGGCAGTACAGGCTGATCTTCAAGCTGGTAAAACTAGCTGTGTAGCGCTCGTACAATACTACTTGGATCAAATCGAGGCGAGTAAAGACCTTAATATTTACATTGAGGTATACGGAGAAGAAGCGTTGGCCAAGGCCGAGGCTTTGGACGCGCGGATTAGTAGCGATCCTAGCTCCTTGGGGAGACTATTTGGTGTAGTAGTATCGATTAAAGACGTGTTGTGTTACAAAGACCACCAAGTCACTGGTGGGTCAAAGATCCTGACGGGATTTACTTCCTTGTTTTCTGCCACGGGCGTGGACCGGATTGTCGAAGAAGACGCCATTATTATCGGTCGGGTCAATTGTGATGAATTCGCCATGGGCTCTACAACCGAAAACTCTTACTACGGACCTACGAAGAATGCTGCCGATCCGACACGCGTGCCCGGCGGTTCTTCTGGTGGCTCAGCGGTAGCGGTGCAGGCAGACACTTGCCTGGTATCATTAGGTACCGATACGGGTGGATCTGTCCGTCAACCTGCCTCCTTTTGTGGGGTATTAGGATTTAAACCCACCTATGGTCGTATTTCACGCTATGGACTGCTAGCTTATGGTTCTTCCTTCGACCAGTTGGGCGTTCTTTCCAATAGCGTGCCGGATATTGCCTTGTTTTTGGAAATAATGGCTGGGGCTGATGACTTTGACAGCACCGCCAGTCAGCGCCCCGTCGACGCATATACCAAGCAGTTATCCTTCGAGAAAAAAGCTAAAATCGCTTACTTCCGGACTGCCTTGGAGCATCCTAGTCTGGATGCAGGTGTCAAGTCCGTTTGTGATGATTTGATTACGAAACTAAAGGAAGATGGACATACCGTCGAGGCCGTCGATTTTGACTATCTCGACTATATCATCCCCGCCTACTATGTGCTAACCACTGCTGAGGCCTCCTCCAACCTCTCCCGCTATGATGGCACTCGTTTTGGCTATCGCAGTCCCAATGCGAAGAACCTGATGGAAACCTATAAAAAATCTCGTACTGAAGGTTTCGGAACCGAAGTGAAACGACGTATCATGTTAGGCACTTTTGTACTCAGTTCGGGTTATTATGATGCCTACTATACCAAGGCCCAAAAGGCTCGCCGCCTGATCCAAGATAAAACCTTTGAGATCTTTGAAGATTACGATTTTATCTTGCTACCTGCTGCTCCTGGTCCCGCCTGGCCACTTGGAGAAACGACTGATGACCCAGTAGCCATGTACCTAGCCGATATCTTCACCGTGCAGGCTAATATGGTGGGCATTCCAGCTATTTCCCTTCCTGTTGGCACACACGCAGAAGAAGGCCTTCCCATTGGTGTTCAATTTATGGCTAATAAGTTCCAAGAATCAGCACTGCTGGCCTTTAGTGAAAAAGTGATGACCTTGGCCATATAACTAGACATTTAGAGGACAGAAGAGAGAAAAGAGACTGCTGAGTTGCACCTTCTGTCTTGTTCCTAGCCGATCTTTCCTCTGTCATCTGGCCTCTCGCCTCTTTTGTCCAGTGGTCTGGACCTTGGCCTAAACTTCCCATATGTTTTCGCTTTGAATACTTCAAGTGTCTTACTATCCTCGGTAATCTCTTGCCTTATCTGGTAATTTCTTTCCAAAGCCACATCAAAATGTGGTTCAAGCACTTTTCTTTTTAAACTATCTTGCTAACATCTCTCCTTGACTTGGTAAGTAACACTAGTTTTTCCTTTTGGATCAGTCTTAAATAGACGAATTATGACAAAAATCTTCATTGCTTGTGCGCATACGCCAGGCGATCCTTTGAATCAATTGATCAATGAAGCCAGAAAGGTAGAACAGGCCCTGCGACCTCTTCAGGAGCGTGGTTTGTTAGAGGTTATTTCGAATCGTGCCGCAAATGTGGATGATATCTTTCAAACTTTTTCTTCAGAAGGAGATATCGAAATTCTTCATTATGCGGGCCATGCCGATGGCGAAACCCTGTACTTGGAAGAAGCTGGGAATATTAAAGGACTCAGCGATTTGTTTGGGATCAATAAAGGAGAAGAAGGAAAAGTGAGTCGTTTGCGCTTTGCATTCATCAATGGCTGCTCTAGCAAAGGACAAGTGACCAATTTGCATCAAGCAGGAATTGCTGCAGTCATTGCTACCAGTCGACCCATTGAAGATACCGCCGCTTGCACATTGGCCGAACAATTTTATAGAACCTGGTCACTAGAAGACAAGACCCTAGAAGAAGCTTTTGAAACGGCCAAGGCCCGAGTACACACCATCGAGGGAGAAGCTACTCGCGGGATTCTTATGAGTGTAGATTTCTCTGAACCAGCAGCCAAGTTTGAAGAAGCGATCCCCTGGGGACTGTATATAAATCCTACCCTGGAAAATAAAGAAGAAATTAGGACTTGGAAGCTCAATGAAGCACCGAAGTTGCCGGCCATGATGTTGGCAAGTATCAAACCCAATCCTACCCAAAGTTTGCGAGAATTGGTTCACGAATTTAGAAAGACAGATAAAGAGGCCCAGCAATTGATTCGCAATGAACGGAAAGACCCTTTGATGGTGTTGATTGAAAGGCTTCCGTGGATTATCGGGACACACTTACGCCGTTTGTTTGCCGTGGAAGAATCTCGCACGATGGCTGACCCGGGCCTCGCGCGCCTAAAGGAGTTAATTGCTGCTTACAACGAGCTTACCCGCTTTCTAAATTACATTACCCTTTCGATGTTATGGGATGCGAAGGGCGAAGGCTTTGAGATAGAAAGTTTTCCATTCACTATCCTGCCTCTTGAAGAAGCGCAAGGGAGTACTGATTTTGTTTTTCGCATTCGAACCTACTATCAGCAATTGATGGCGATTGATAACCAAGACCCTTTGCAATTAGAACCGGCTATCGGCCTATTTCTGAAGAAATTGGATGAAGATGAAAACCTGAAAGCCGGGTACCTGATTATGGAAGAATGGAAGCAAGCGCTAATTGGGGAGAGTAGTGAACGCTTTGATGCGCTGGTGAGTACAAGGTCTGTCTCTTATACACATCTGACGCTGCCGACGAAGAGGATAGT
>CAJXUM010000149.1 GCA_913060855.1 uncultured Lewinella sp.
GATGTGTATAAGAGACAGCTATTTATACCCTGTTTTGTACTCTTATCACTTCTTTCCTGCAATGATGAATTTTTGGATCGAGCTCCAGAAACATCAATTGGCAAAGAAAATTTCTTTAATAGTGAGGCAGATTTGTCTCTATACATTAATAACCTCTACAATTTTCCTGGGTGGGGTATATTCATTGATGATTTGGCGACGGATAATTCGGCCACTACAGGAAACCTGGAGATTAAGACGATAATGACTACTAATGCGAATTCAGCCACTATTGCGGGTGGATGGAATTGGGGAGAACTTCGCACGATTAACTTTTTTCTTGATAACTTCAGTAAGGCTGATGTTTCACCTGCGACACTAGATCATTTTGAAGGGCTAGCTCGATTTTTCAGGGCTCGATTTTATATGAATAAAGTGAAGCGGTATTCCGATGTACCCTATTACGATCAGGTTATCGAAACCGATGATACCGAAGCATTGACCAAGCCTTCAGACCCTCGTACCTTGGTCATTGATAGAATCTTTGAAGATTATGCCTTTGCTGCCGAAAAGATTTTTGAAAGCCAACCTTCTGGCGCTGTCAATCAATGGGTAGCAAAAGCCTATATGGCACGGGATGCGCTACATGAAGGAACTTATCGAAAATACCACGATGAGCTAAATCTTCAAGGAACAGCAAATATGTATTTGCAAATTGCGCGAGATCTTGCCAAGGAGATTATGGACAGTGGTAACTATGGTATTTACAATACCGGAGACCCTACAAGTGACTACGCTTCCTTGTTTACCAATACGGATCTTACAGGTAACGAAGAGATCATTCTGGCCAATATTTCCATTAATGAGTTGAAAAATAGCGGTTCTTCAGCTACGATTTGGGGTGATTATGAGGTATCTCCCAGCAAAGACTTATTGCAGGCTTACCTGATGAGTGACGGAACCTATTATACGGACCAAGCGGGCCATGAGACCAACCTTTTTGTCGAAGAGTTTACAAATCGGGATAATCGCCTTAGTCAAACTTATGCCCATCCTGGCTTCCAATTGGATCGAGTAGATACTTATACGACCGGAAATGGAATCTATATCCAGCGTTTAACTAAGAACTTTTCTGGCTATCATCAACGTAAAGGCCTGGTTAATAGTGTAGACCAAAATGTGATTAATGAGATCGATATTCCCGTCTTACGGTTCGCTGAAGTCTTGCTGATTTTTGCGGAAGCAAAAGCTGAATTAGGCGAACTTAACCAAACCGACCTTGACAATACCATCAACTTGCTCCGAGATCGTGCGGGTATGCCCCATATGACAATGGGTTTAGCGGCGGGGGCCGCTCAACAGAAACGCTATCCCAATGTTAGCAGTTCGGAGATATTGGAAATACGCCGCGAACGCAGAGTAGAGCTCGCACTTGAAGGGTTTCGGATGGATGACCTGATGCGCTGGAAGGCAGGAAAATTGTTAGAACAAGAGCCAGAGGGACTTTATTTCCCTGGTCTAGGTAAATATGATCTGACGGGAGACGGGATCGAAGATATCATCTTAATAGATGTTAGTGAGTCCGTTCCTGGAGGTGGAGATAAAGAACAAAATTCTTTGGGTATCGATCTAATTTATTACCGGGCAGGCGTACAAGGATCTGATGCTAGTGTTTATCTCGGAGAAGGAAATAGCGGTACCGTTCAAACCGTGATTGATAGAGGCGTATTTTTAGAACCAAAATACTACTATCGTCCGATTCCTTTAACACATACCACCGTAAATCCCAACCTTAAACAAGTCTTTGGATGGGACTAATTGGGGGATAAAATAAAAGACCGTAAAAAGGCTACCTCAATAGCAAAGGGGTAGCCTTTTTTAATAGCTCATTCAAAAATTTCCGGGACGGGATAAAACGTCCCAAATGAAAAAAAGTAACCCATGAAAGCGGCAACAGGCTCTAAACGCTCGCCAAGGTTTGTCCCTTTCTGAACCACTCCAAAAACATCATATTTATTTCCGAGGTTATCCTTAAAGACCAGAGGAAGTTCACCTTGTAGCGGAATAAAATCCATTGCTCCTTTGACGCCAGTTATTTTATAAGCTACCATGAAGTCTTTATTTCCAACAACTATTAATCCTTGGGGGCCAAAAGAATCTAAAATCACATTTACTTTTCCACTGGCATCCGAATCAATGTGCTCAAAGCGGTATACCTTCGTCCCCCACTCCATCACCACACCTAAAACGCGCTCCTTCGCAAATATCCGCTCGTCTTTTGTAGATATCGGGAATAAAACATTTTCGATCCATTTATAACTGCCATAGGGATAGTTACCATAGTTTCGGGCATAACCGGTGTTATCTGAAAGAACCGTTGTCTCAGGATACATGCTTTTCCAGTTCTCCCAGCTGGTCTCAACTAAAGGGAATAACCCAATTTTTTCATCCTGCAAAGTCCCATGTACACTTGCATTTAAAATCTGGGACCAGATGCTGTTTGTTGCCCTATCGTAAGGCATCAAATTCGTATTATAAAGTAGCCCTGATACGCCGAAAGTTGATTCACGCCCATCGATTACCCTATTCCACCCTATTCCGGTTCCAGTCAAGGGACAATAGGTAATCGCCACTTTATCTCCATTGATTTCATCGTTGACGATTTCGTGCCAATCCAGGATGGCATGAGGATATGCTCTAATGTCATCGCCCGACTTATAACCTATAACCAAATCTTCATCGCCTAAATAAGTGGCTTCATCTGCTAATACAAAATAAGGGTTTTCAAGAGCAGGTATACCATCCTTGCCTGGTCCAGCATCAAAGACTTGATCCTTTGGGACGGACCAATCTGAATCCGTGAAGCCTGGCTCTGGTGTTGACAAAATACTGGCAACTTCCTCCTTTTGTCCAGAACAAGAAGAGACGATGATCAATAAACCACCAATAAACCAGGGCAGAAATGGGCTAAGTATATATTGGGAGTGTTTCATAATTTTCTTTTATCCTTCTCTGACAATTTTTGTGGTCAAGTGAAAGTGAAAGGCTAAAGCGACCATCGGAAGCTGTGCTTTTCGCCTTCAATTGACTTAAGAGCACAAAAATTGTCAGAGAACCAAATTCAATCGATGCCCATGAAATCTTCTCCACCCAATAAAGAAGTACATCCTCCTGCGTGGGCCGACAAATTCCTTGAATGGTATTGCTCACCCACCTTATTGGATGAAATACAAGGGGATCTTCACGAGATGTTCCAGCTAGATGTGGCCAGAAAAGGGCCTCGCTATGCCCAACTCAAATTTATTCGTGATGTAATCCTGTTTTTTCGGCCTTCGTCTTTTGGGGCCAAAAAAGAAAATCAACCTAAACCCGCTGTTATGATATCCTACTATTTCAGAATTGCCCTTCGCAACTTATTAAAAAGCAGGGCTTATTCACTCATTAATATTATGGGCCTAGCGCTAGGCCTAGCCGCTTGCATCCTCGTTTTTTCCTATACTCAGTTTGAAAGTAGTTATGATCAAACTCATCCGGATAGTGATCGACTTTACCGCGTCAATCAAACGGCTATCTGGAATCCAGAGGGAGGGATAATGGCGTCTACTGCTCCACCATTAGCGGCGCTGCTCCGTGATAAATACCCAGAGATAGCGGCTTCTACTCGCGTTAATACACCCGGTGGAAGGCTAGTGCGGTACAAGACGGAGGGGCAAGATATGTTAGTCTTTAATGAAAGGGATATTCTAGCAGCTGATTCCAACTTTTTCGAGTTTTTCGCCTTTCCGCTAAAAGAAGGAGACCCTAAGACGGCCCTTCAAGGGGTAGGGAAAGTGATCTTATCGGAGGAAACTGCCCAGAAATACTTTGGAGAGGAATCTGCACTCGGGCGAGTCCTAGAATTGGGAGAGGAGCGAATGCCGGTGACCGTAACTGGCGTCACCTATCCGCAAGCCGAGAATATTCACTTTGATTTTGATTTTTTGTTGTCGATGCCGACCAATCCCAATGTAGAGCGATTTGACTGGAGTTGGATTTGGACCCAAGTAGCTACCTATGTAAAGTTGAAGCCCGAAACAGATCGGGGGGCCTTGGCCACTAAGTTTGCCAGTATCGGTGATACTTATGTACAACCTTCCTTTTCGCGTTTGGGTATGGAGTACAAGGAGTTTATCAGTGACAAAGGCGGTTGGAATTTTTATTTGCAGCCAGTGAGTGATATACACTTGAATGCTGACAACACGGGTAATCGATTAGGGGCAGTCGGTGACCTAGCTATTATTCGCTTGTTGCGCTATGTTGCGCTTTTGATTTTACTCATTGCCTTACTCAATTTTGTTAATCTCTCCACAGCGAGAGCAAGTACAAGAGCCAAGGAGATTGGTGTGAAAAAAGCGATGGGAGCCCTCAGAAATACTTTGGTTGGGCAGTTCTTGATGGAATCCATTACTATTTCGGCGCTGGCCACGATAATGGCCCTACTGATGGTGAAATTTTTGCAATTATTAATACATGCCCTTTCCGGTATTTTGATTCCTATCGATCTATTATTTAGTCGGGCGTTTGTCATCGGATTATTGGCTACCCCTTTTGTTGTGGGGCTATTGGCTGGACTATATCCGGCTTTTTACCTTTCGGCTTTCAATCCTTTGCAGGTACTGAAAGGAAACCTTTCTAGTGGTTTGAAAAGCGGCCCCTTGCGTAATGTATTGGTTACGGTACAATTTACGATCTCCATCGCCTTGATGGCGGGCACCTTCCTCATCTACCAACAGCTCAACTTTTTGAATGACAAAGACCTTGGCTTCAATGAAGAAAATATCTTAGTGATTAATAATGCTGAGAAGTTAGGGGACCAAATAACCTCTTTCCGAGATGAAGTAGCCCAACTACCCAATGTCGTGGATGCCTCCATGGCGATGGATATGCCGGGCAGAGGGATGTATGAAGATATCTATATGAGAGAAGGATCGGATATCAAATTGCCGATCAGCCAAAACAAGATCGATGATCGCTATTTTTCTATGATGGGTTTTTCACTAATCGCTGGTCGAGAATTTGATAAAACGAGGCCCGCTGATAAAGACGGCTTGATTATCAATGAAACAACCGCCAAGCTTTTTGCCTGGGAAGGCCAAGAAATCATTGGAAAACGAATCATTTATCCTGGATATCCAGGTGACCTAAAAGTGATCGGCGTGGTAAAAGACTTCCACTTCCAATCCCTTCGCCAGGACATTACCCCTTTGATGTTTTTCAATATCGAAGCCGAGATGTGGGGTGATCAGAGAGTCGTTTCCGTTAAATATGCGCAAAAAGATGAGGCTAAATTGCTAGCACAGTTGGAGAAAACCTGGGAGAGTATGGCTCGAGATGTTCCCTTTGACTATTCTTATTTTGATGAGGAACTAACGCAACTCTATGAGCAGGAGCGTAGCCTTTCTGGCTTGATTACCATTTTTGCGGGCTTTTCTATTTTTATTGCGGTAATCGGCTTGATTGGATTGCTCGCTTTTTCAGCAGAACAACGGCGGAAGGAAATTGGAATTCGCAAAGTGCTCGGTGCTTCTATTGGCCAAGTCTTTATCATGCTCAATAAGCAGTACCTGAAGCTTTTCATATTGGCGTTGGTACTGGCAGTACCCCTGTCCTGGTCGAGTATGCAGTCTTGGTTGGATTCCTTTGCTTACCGCATTGATATTAGTGTTTTTGTATTCATTATTGCTGGTTTAGTGGTCATCGTGATGTCCTTTATTAGTATTAGTTACTTATCGCTGAAAGCGGCGGCGACTAGTCCGGCTATTGTGCTGAAAGATGAGTGATGAACGGATAGGATAATGCAACAATAGGTTGCTGAGGAGAAAAAGGATACGAAACAAGAAGTGATTTGAGATTTCCTCAAATCACTTCTTGTAGTTTAGACTAAGCGCCACTTATTTTTGCTAAAATTGCCCTATGGATTACCAAAGGATTTTAGCCGAAATTAATAGTGAAATTAGCCCCAGCCAATTTAATGGCAAAGTAGCCGCTTACATACCCGAATTAGCCAATGTTCCAGCCGATCAATTTGGTATGCACATCTGCTGCTTGCAAGGAGGGAATTATGCTATCGGAGCCCAGACCACCCCTTTCTCGATTCAGAGTATATCAAAGGTGTTTTCGCTCACCCTTGCTTTATTATATGAAGGAACGGCGCTTTGGGAAAGAGTGGATGTGGAACCCTCCGGTGATCCCTTCAATTCGCTTGTTCAGCTAGAATACGAGAACGGAATTCCCCGTAATCCGCTGATTAATGCGGGAGCCTTGGTGATATCTGACATACTCGTTTCTCACTTGAAAGATCCCAAGAAAGATTACTTGGCGTTTATTCGAAAAATCGCTGGTAACCCGGATATCGATTTCAACTTAAAAGTAGCTGCCTCGGAAAAAAAATGGGGCTATCGCAATAGCGCGCTGATCAACCTCATGAAGTCATTTGGCAATATTAAAAATGATATAGAAGAGGTATTGGATTTCTATTTTCATAAATGTTCCATAGAGATGTCCTGCCAGGCCCTCGCCCAAACTTTTTTATTGTATGCCAATCGCGGTTGTCTACTGGATAGCCATGAAAAAATCCTAAGCCCTACTCAGACTAAACGGATCAACGCTATTATGCAAACCTGTGGATTCTATGATGAAGCAGGAGAGTTCTCATTTCGAGTCGGCTTACCGGGCAAGAGTGGGGTAGGGGGAGGAATTGCCGCTATTCACCCAGGGAAGTATAGTGTGGTGGTATGGAGTCCCAAATTGAATCCCAAGGGAAATTCAAGCATGGGAATGGCTGCCTTGGAATTATTGACGACTAAGTCGGGGCTATCTATCTTCTAGCGGAGCTTCTTTAAGTGCATCGCTAAGGGATTAGCCTTTCCCAAAATAGCCTACTGGCGACTATTTCTATATTTGACCGTTCATTCCAAAAACAAATAGGAACGTCACAGGTTTAATAGGTAAGTTACCTATTAAACACCTTAATAATGAGACTCCTAATCCTTTCCCTGGCTTTATTGGCTGGCCTGGGAACTACTATCTTTGCCCAAAGTAAACTACCTAAACAAGCAACATTTAACTACGGGAAAAGTGTAATTGATGAGATTCTCCCCGAAGGATTTGCTTACAACCCGCTCACTTTTTTGGCTGCCGCACACCTCTTTACATTAGGACCCTTTTCCATTTACAACGAGATGCAATTTACGCAGGCCTTTAACCCCATCAAAAATTTAGTAGATTATGAATTTGGACTAAATGCCGGCTTGAAGTATCACCTGGGTTTGACACCCACTTTTGAAATTAATGCATCCATTGCTTCAGGCCCTCATTTTATTTCTGTCCAAACCCGTCGACAAGCGGACGGTTTTATCTTCTCTGACAATGTAGAGGTCGGTTTTAGTTACTTTATGCCGACTGCAAGGACAACTATCAACGCTAAAGCGCGTTTCCGGCATATTTCCAATGCGGGTTTGCAATCGCCTAATGGAGGGATCGACAACCTCTTTGTCGTTATTGGTCTTGGCTCTACCTTTTAGAGGTGTCCTATAGGTATCTCTGAAGGTGTATTTTCTCAACTGTTTAAAAATGTAAATTTATGAGAACACTTCTTGGATTTTGCTCCCTGCTATTTGTTCTAGCATGCCAATCGCCATCTGCCGAGCCAGATACGGCCAAAGCGGTAAAAGTGCTGAATACCACAGCTCCCACTGATAAGTTAAGCGATTATTGGTACCAAGGTAAAGCGGAAATCACGAGCTATTCTTTGCTGCAAAACCGTTACAAAGATGTTCATCCTGGCAGTGCCGTCTTGGTATTTGTTACGGAAGACTTTCTGACCGATAAACAGGTGAAGAATGACAATTATACCAATCCGAATTCTATTCCCATTTTGAAAATGAACAGGGTCGAAGCTTTCCCTACCGGACTGTATGATTACCACATCATGACTTCCACTTTCACCCCCGCAGAACCTGCGGTGAATCCCAATACTTTGAAGGTGACCAATTCCACAACCGAATGGTGTGGGCAGGTCTTTACCCAACTCAATTATAATAAGGGATACTATAAAAGTCAATCCTTCTCCTACTTTGAGAATGAAGGAGATCAGAGCACAAAAGTGAAAGCAGCGCTGTTGGAGGACGAAATTTTGAATCGGATTCGCATGAATCCTCAGGCTTTACCGACCGGCAAAGTGGACATGCTCCCTAGTACCACCTACATTCGCCTCACCCACAAACCGTTTGAAAAAGTAACGGCCACTAATACTATGGCAGCCTATGAAGGAGATGAATTTGAAGGGGAAGAGCTGATGGTCTATACCATTGAATATCCCTCTTTTGATCGAGTATTAGAGATTGTATTCGAACGGGAAGCTCCATACGAGATTGCGGGATGGAAAGATACCTATCCATCTATGTTTGATCGTCAGCCAAGATCATCCATCGCAAAACGGAAGAAAAGTCTAATGAATGCCTACTGGAGTAAAAACAGCCTATCTGATATGGCTTTGCGGGCAGAATTAGGCCTAGACTAAGACATACAGAAGCCGGAAGAATAAGCATATCCTTCCGGCTTCTAATAGGGTAGAAGTCTGTTTCTACCTATCGCTATATTTCTAGCTTAAATATCTACGTTAGCGTATTTTGCGTTAGCTTCAATAAAGGCTCGACGAGGCGGTACTTCATCTCCCATTAGCATGGAGAATACCCGATCAGCTTCCATAGCATCCTCAATAGAAACCTGGCGTAGAATACGTGCATCTGGATCCATTGTAGTCGTCCAAAGTTGCTCGGCATTCATCTCTCCCAAACCCTTATAACGCTGGATCTTGATACTACTTTCAGCGCCCTCTTTTCCCTTGGTATAAGCCGCAATCGCCTCTATTCGCTCTTCTTCATCCCAGCAATAGCGGAATTGTTTTCCTTTTTTTACCATGTAAAGTGGTGGCGCTGCAATATAGATGTAGCCATTCTTTACGAGAGAATACATATAGCGGAAGAAGAAAGTAAGAATAAGCGTAGTAATGTGACTACCATCCACATCCGCATCACACATGATGACTACTTTGTGGTAGCGCAGTTTTTCGATGTTGAGTTTTCTTTCTCCTTCTTCATCCTCCTCTATTCTCACACCCAAGGCCGTAAAGATATTTTTGATCTCTTCGTTCTCGTAGATTTTGTGTTCTAATGCTTTTTCAACATTTAGAATTTTACCCCGAAGTGGAAGAATAGCTTGGAATTTACGATCTCTTCCTTGTTTGGCTGTTCCACCTGCCGAATCACCCTCCACGAGGAATATCTCGGACTCATCAGGGTTTTTACTAGAGCAATCCGCCAGTTTACCCGGTAAACCGCTACCAGTTAGTACATTCTTACGCTGTACCATCTCTCGTGCCTTTCTTGCAGCATGCCGCGCGGTGGCGGCTAGAATCACCTTGTCGATGATTTTTCGTGCAGAATTGGCATTCTCTTCTAGATAATGTCCGAGAATTTCACCTACCGCTCTAGACACGATACCTGTCACCTCAGAGTTACCTAGTTCTCCCTTCGTTTGACCCTTGAATTGGGGTTCGGGTACTTTCACGGATACAACCTGTCTCTTATACACATCTGACGCTGCCGACGAAGAGGATAGTG
>CAJXUM010000150.1 GCA_913060855.1 uncultured Lewinella sp.
AGGACAAATCTGGCGATCTAGCCAAGAAATGTGGCTTTTTGATCCAATAAACCGTAGGTCGCTAAGTTCGACTATTTCATCTTCTCATTTCGCCTAATGATCTACATCTATTCCACGACCGTTTAACATTGTTTTTCTTTGCATCTGTAAGGAGCGCTGTATTGGCTCGAACAGCCAAAAAAACCTTATTTAGAGAACCGAAATTATTAAAAAGAAAATCATGCAACGACTGTTAAACCCTTGGTCTAAAATACCTTTAAATCTGATTCTCACCTTAAGTCTTGTTTTCCTATCTACTATCGTAATGGCGCAGCGTCCTAGTGGCGGGCAACGGCCTATGGGTGGCCGTGAAATGCCTAAAGGCCGCTTTTATGGTAAAGTGGTAGATGATAAAGGCAAAGGCGTCGCTTATGCTGCGGTACAACTATATGGGATGAAATTCGACACAGTGGCCAAAAAGCCGATGGAATCTCTCCTAGCTGGACAAATTACAGCTGAAAATGGAGATTTTAGCTTAGAAGACATCCCTGTAAGAGGCGAATTTACACTGAAGGTATCCTTTTTAGGGTATGGTGATACAGAACAAAAGGTGTCTTTTGGTACACCAGGCAGCTTCGACAAGGACTTGGGGAATATCCTCTTATCTACCGATGCATCAGTACTAGACGAAGTCGTAGTTACGGGCGAGGCAACTAATGTATCCCTGGCTTTGGATAAGAAAGTATTTCGGGTAGATAAAGATGCTAGTGCAACGGGCGGAACGGCAGAAGATGCGTTGAAAAATGTTCCTTCTCTTTCTGTAGACCTAGATGGTAACTTAACCCTTCGGAATGCTTCTCCACAACTTTTCGTTGATGGCAGACCCACAACGCTAACACTCGATCAAATTCCTGCGGATGCAATAGAGACGGTGGAGGTCATTACTAATCCATCTGCCAAATACGACGCATCTGGTGGACAAGCCGGTATCGTAAATATCGTGATGAAGAAAGATCGACGATTGGGGTATAATGGTAGTGTTCGTGGAGGGTTTGATACACGAGGGGCACTGAATGGCGGTGGAAATATCAATGTGCGAGAAGGTAAGCTGAATGTGTTTCTAAGTGCATTTGCCAATCAGCGAATCAGTAAAGGAACGAGTGAAACAGACCGTCAAAACTTTTTTGGAAATCCCCAGACCAATCTGCTTCAGGACAGTAAGAATAACATGAATGGTTATTTTACTAATCTGCGAGGAGGATTTGATTGGTTTGTTGATAATCGTAACACCCTGACTATCTCAGGTTCTTACACCAGAGGTAATTTCAATCCAGAAAATACATTGAGGATTACGACCGACTCCTTATTCTCTAATAGAACAGGGCAAAGTACCTCCATCCGGAATACCACTAATGAGCGTAGTTTTACGAATATAGGTGGATCTGTACTCTTCAAACATCTCTTCCCCAAAGAAGGGAAAGAGTGGACGGCCGATATCAACTTCAACCAGGTTTCATTTGGTGGCTTCGGGGATTTTAGGACCGAGTTTGTTGATCGCAACCTTGAAAGCCGAGAGCGACAGGAAAGTGATAGCAAGAGTTCGTTTGTGACTATCCAAGCTGATTATGTTGACCCACTTACTAAAAATGTGAAGCTAGAAGCGGGTGTAAGAGCATCTGTTAGAGATAATAACAACCAGAACATGAGCTCGGTATATAATGCAGCTTCTGATAGCTACGTTCGAGTAACGAATTTTGCAGATGTATATAATTACGAAGATGCGGTGTATGCGGCTTATGCTACCCTAAGTTACCAAACTAAGAAATGGGGATACTTGGTGGGATTGAGAGCGGAGAGTAGTTCTTATACTGGAGTGCTACCCGATAATGAAGTGACTTTTGAAAATGATTATCCATTAAGCTTGTTTCCAAGTGTATTTGTAACACACAAGCTTAATGATCAAGATAATATCCAATTGTCCTATACTCGTCGTATCAATCGGCCAAATTTCTTCCAATTGATGCCTTTTACGGATTTCTCGGATTCCTTGAATATTCGACGAGGAAATGCCAATTTGCTACCTGAATTTACCAATTCATTGGAGTTTACCTATCAAAACATATTCAATAAGGGGAATAATCTATTGGTATCCGCTTACTATAAGCAAGCCACTGATTTAATCACGAGCTATCAGTTCACAGAATTTGATGCGGCTTTGGATCGAGAGGTGATTGTAACTAGTTATACCAACTCCAACAGTAGTTTGGCCTATGGAGTAGAGTTCACTTTAAGAAATGCACTAACCAAAAAAATAGAATTAACTACCAATATCAATGCTTATAACTCTAGGGTGGATGCTTCGAATGTAGAGGCAGATTTGATTATTAACCAGTTCAGTTGGTTTATCAAAGAAAACTTGCAAATGCGACTTCCGAAAGAATTCATGCTCCAAATATCGGGAGAATACCGTAGCCGGGCCGCTTTCACGCCTAGTAGTGGGGGGAGTCGTTTTGGTGGACATCGATTTGGATCGACGAACACTGCGCAGGGATATTCATTAGACAACTATTTCGTCGATGTTTCTGTTCGCAAAAGCCTATTCAAGCGGAAGCTTAGTCTTACCGTCAGCATAAGAGATATCCTCAAAACAAGAAGAAGAGGTACCTATACGGAAACTGATCTCTTTATCCAACGGACCTTTGGTAATCGTGACCCACAAGTGGCACGAGTGACCCTTTCTTATCGATTTGGTAAGCCAGACATATCATTGTTCAAACGAAAAAACAACAAGGTAAGTAGCAACGGAATGGATATGATGCAGTAAGCAGCAATGCTTAGCATGTATGATTAACCGATTTGTTTTGCTTTAATAGGGAATCCCGAAATTGACGCTGGTCAGTTTCGGGTTTTCTTATATAGGGTCCAGGAGTTCTCATGCAAAGTGTTTACGTCTGAAAATGCAACAGAAGTAAGCAAAACGATATTGAAAAAGCGGAAATCGGAAGGAGGAAATTGGAAAACTAGCCTAGTCCAGCCGAGATTCCGATTTCCGATTTCAAAATTCCGCCTTCACGTGAGGAACTAGAGCCCGGCCCTATCGATAAAGAATTAAAAAATAATAGCTTGTCCCACCCTCAGGCGATTCATTACTTCCGTATTTTTGGCTAAGCCCAGCATGAAGCCTCCCCCCCCTGCACCACATAGTTTCAGTGCAAAATCTTCCTTCCTTAAACCTTCTTCCCATAGCGGCAGAATACTGGGAGGGATCATCTCTGAAAAATGCTCATACTCAAACGTACTAATTTCTTGAAAGGAAGCCCATAATTTGTCGGTATCCGACGCCAAAAGGGCATCGATAGCCGCCTCATTGGCGGGGATTAAGGTTTGGTTTACTTGAGTTTGAAAGTCGGTCTTCTCGTATTTTTGTAGGAATATAGAAACGAAGGGACCCGTCTGGCGAGAGATGTGTGTATCTATCAAAAAGAAAGGGGAGGCTGCCGTGGAATAGGTGAAAGGGATTGTTTGCGGGGGTCGGCCACCCTGAATAAGTAAGGGGCTTCCCAAATAACAAACAAGCGGATCGACACCAGAGCTAGCCGCATGGAAAAACCCTTCCATTTGTGCCAAAGTAGCCTGTAATTGGGCTAACTGAGCGCTATCCTCTCGTTTGATCGGCTGTTTGGCATAGCGATCATAAACAGCCGCACATAAGGCACCAGAGCTCCCCAAGCCATAACCTACTGGAATATTCGATTCAAAAAAGAGCCCATTGGCTAGATCCTGATCAAAAGCGGCTAAATCAAAGTCAACGCCTTTGATTTTTTTATCGCGTAGATAACTTGAAAAGGCGGGTAATGTTTGCTGTAGCTTTGGATCATCGGGACCAAAGCGCCATTTTCCGCTAAAGGCAGGGTAGGGGATGGCTAGCGCTCTTGCCCCTTTTATGACAATATGCTCTCCAAATAGCAGGAGTTTAGATGCATAGTTCTTCATAAAGTCTAATCTACTGATTGGCCAGTAAAAGATCGCTATAAGAGTTGGGAATCAAATCTTCCTCCTCAATCTGGAAAAGCTCGATGTAATATTGGCACTGTCTTGTCAATTCCTCTTGGCCGATGCTTCCATCCCGATCGATCGCTTCAATTTCTACAAAAGTACCCAAGTCGGTTACCTTATCTAAGTGAAATTTGACATTATCAATGAAATAAATTTCTCGCATCTTGTCCACTACGACTAGCGTATCCAGCGCTGCCGTCAAAATGGCTTTTAAACTAGAATTCGTCGGAGATTGATACAAGAGAACCTCTGAGGTTTTCGGTCCAGCTTGATTGGAGCGAGCATAATGAATGAGCGCATTCTCTATTTCTCCTTCTCGTAGTTTCAATCGTCCTTGCGTGATTTTGAAATAAGTATCTACCTGGTGATCTAATCCTACATAGCGAGCGAGTTGGTTCTCCAGTAGTTTTCTAATTGTTTTGATCGCTTTGGTGCGGGCCTTGATTTCTACATTTATGGGCATAACATATGGGTTTATTCTTATCGGGAGATCTATTTGGTCGTCAAAGTACGTACGGTATTTATAAAAAGGAGCTAGCTCCAAAAATATGAAAAGCCCCAAGAGAGACTCTTGAGGCTTTTCTATCTAAGTGAAAACGATTAAGATTTATCGTCTTCCCCTTCTTCTTCTTTCAATTGTTCTCTCAATGCGGAGAAAGCGTCAAGATCACCTAAAGTATTCTTTTCAATACTTGTCTGCTGTTTTTTGACAGCAGTACGTGTTTGTTGACGTTGCTCCTGGCGTTCTTTTTTCACTGTTTCATCAGCCTCACGACGGATGTCATCCAAGTAACGTAAGTGAGAAACAAGAATTCGTTTATCGTCTCTGTTAAACTCAATGACTTTAACAGTTAGTACTTCTTCTGGATCAGCTAGTGTACCATCTTCTTTCTTCACATGCTTGATTGGCGCGAAAGCCTCCAAACCGTAAGGAAGTTGTACAATGGCTCCTCTATCATCTCTACGTAATACCGTAGCTTCGTGGTAAGAACCAACAGGGAACACATTTTCGAACGTATCCCATGGGTTTTCTTCCAATTGCTTGTGACCTAGAGACAATTTGCGGTTAGACTTGTCGATGTCTAGAATCACGATATCAATTTCTTCACCCACTTTCGTGAATTCAGAAGGATGAGAGTAGCGCTTGGTCCAAGAAAGATCAGAAATGTGTACCATTCCACCGATTCCTTCTTTCAGCTCAACGAATACACCATAAGGCGTAAGGTTTTTCACCTCTCCTTTGTGGTGACTGCTCAATGGGAATTGTTCTTCGATAGTATCCCATGGATCGTCAGCCAATTGTTTGATACTTAAAGACATTTTGCGGTCTTCGCGATCAATTGTTACCACTTTGGCTTCGTATTCTTGTCCTAATTTGAAGAATTCGCGAGCATTGATAGGCTGGTTGCTCCAAGTTACCTCAGATACGTGAACCAATCCTTCAACACCAGGCTGAATTTCTAGGAAGGCACCGTAATCTTCGATATTGACTACTTTACCTTTAACAACAGAGCTTTCTTTGATTTCGGCATTCAATACCTCCCATGGATGTGGCTGCAATTGTTTTAGACCCAGAGAAATTCGTTTTTTGTTCTCGTCAAAGTCGAGTACAACAACATTGATTTTCTGATTAAGCTGCAACACTTCGCTTGGGTGACTGATACGTCCCCATGAAATATCTGTAATATAAAGCAAGCCATCTACACCACCCAAATCTAGGAATGCTCCAAAATCGGTAATGTTTTTGACCAAACCTTCCAATACTTGTCCTTTCTCCAAGCTGGCGATAATCGCTTCACGCTGTTCTGCCAAATCACTTTCGATAAGTGCTTTGTGAGATACAACTGCGTTTTTGATTACCTCATTAATTTTAACCACCTTGAATTCCATACGTTTTCCAACATATGAATCATAATCAATAATAGGCTTAATGTCGATTTGAGAACCAGGTAGGAATGTTTCCAATCCACCACAGTCTGCAATCAAACCACCTTTAGTTTTACTGATTACTGTACCTTCGATAATTGTACCATTGGTATAAGAATCAACGATATTCTCCCAAGCCCGCAATAATTTTGCTTTCCGGCGAGAAAGTACCAATTGACCTCTTGAGTCCTCTTGTTGTTCTACATATACCTCAACGGTATCTCCGACACCCAAATCTGGTGTATCGCGAAATTCCGACATCGGTACCAATCCATCCGACTTGTAATTGATATCCAAAACGATATCACCATCTTGTATGCTACTTACTTTACCAGATACTATTTCATTCTCTAGTACAGAGGTTAAGGTAGATTCATACTGCTTGAGGTAATCGCTTTTTTCTTGATCGCTGTAAGAAGAACTTTGACTCTTCGTTAAGGACCAGTCAAAATCATCATGCGCCTCTCCAGTCAAACCTGGATAGCTATCAGCAGACATCGTGATTACAGGAGCAGGAATTTCGTCTTCATCCTCTTCTTCTGTAGTTGCTTCAGCATCGGCAGGTTTAGCAGCTTCTTCTTTTGCTTCGGCTACAACTTCAGCTTCAGCTACGACTTCTTCAGCCGTCTCCTTTACTTCTTCTACAACTTCTGTAGTTTCTTCGGCTACCGCTTCAGCCACCTCTTCAACTGCAGTTTCAGCTTCGGCTACGACTTCTTCAACCGTCTCCTTTACTTCCTCTACAACTTCTTCGGCTTGTACCTCAGGCGCGTCCTGTTTGGGCGCATCATTTTCTAAATCTTTTTCATCTAGCATTGAAAGAATGCTTTTTGTGTCGAGTTAACGACGGGTTAAAAAATAAGTTTTAGCGCGCAAAGGTAAATCTAATATATGGCATAGCCAAACAAAATTAAATCTAATATTGAAGTTACTTTCTGGTAACTCTTAAGTCTTGATAATAATGAAAATTCTTATTTTTAGGCGAGTGTTTCCAATGGGGCCATATGTATTATAATAAACATCTTGTGGAGCGCTTTAAACATGAAGCATACCCAAGTATGAAAAGTCAGAGGACTAATAAAACCTTCTCTGATCATTTTTGTGGTAAGCGTTTTAGGTGGAAAGATTGCGACCAAAGGAAGCAAGGTTTTATCTAAAACGCTGGTTCAAAAACACAATAATGGTCAGTGAACCCAATAAAATAGGTATCATATCATGAACGAAGAAAGACCTTGGTTAAAGAATTATCCTAGCGGCGTGCCAGCCAATATTGATGCGGATTGCTATCCGACATTAGTACAGATGTTTGAGGAGACTTTTAAGAAGTATAGCGCACTACCCGCTTTTTCTTGTAGGGGGAAATCTCTCACCTTTCAACAGATCGATACTTATTCTCGTCAATTTGGATCCTATTTGAATTCACGAGGTTTGGAGCCTGGGGATAAAATCGCCTTGATGATGCCCAATCTACTACAGTATCCTATTGCATTATTTGGGGCTTTACGAGCAGGAGTTGTGGTGGTCAATACTAATCCATTATATACGCCACGTGAAATGCTGCATCAGTTTAATGATGCGGGTGTCAAAGCGGTCGTTATTTCTGAGTTGTTTGCAGCTAACCTGGAGAAGATACTGGGGGATACGCAAATCAAGACCGTTATTACTACATCTATAGGCGAAATGCTAGGCACGGTAAAAGGCTCGATGGTTGACTTTGTGGTCCGTAAGGTAAAAAGGATGGTACCTGATTTTAATATTCCCAATACAGTGAGCTTTTCAGAAGCTTTGAAGCAGGGAAAGAAATTCACCTTGCCAACGCACGAGGGAGGGCCAGACGATGTTATTCTCCTACAATATACAGGAGGAACTACTGGTGTAGCCAAAGGAGCTATGTTGACCAATCGGAACTTGGTAGCTAATATGCAACAAAACCAGGCCTGGATGCAACCCTTTTTGAGAGAAAAAGAGGAAGTTGCTATTTGCCCACTGCCATTGTATCACATATTTGCCTTTACCGTCAACTGTCTCGTACTTTTCAGTATCGGTACGCACAATGTATTGATCACCAATCCTAGGGATTTGGGTTCATTGGTCGATACATTCAAGAAATATCCTATCACATTGATGACTGGTGTGAATACTTTGTTCAATGCTTTGGTACACAACAAAGCCTTCAAAGCCTTGGATTTTAGTAATCTAAAAGTCAGTGTGGGAGGAGGAATGGCTGTTCAGAAAGCAGTAGCCGAAGAATGGCAAAGAGTTACGGGCTGTTTCTTGTCTGAAGGTTATGGGATGACAGAAGCCTCTCCTGTCGTATCGACCAATCCACTGGATGGAACGGGAAGACTGGGGACAATCGGCCTTCCGATCCCATCCACAGATGTACGCATTATAGATGATAATGGTGTAGTTCAAGGTCCAGGCGGTGTAGGGGAGATACAGGTGAAAGGCCCCCAGGTCATGAAAGGATATTACAAACGCCCGGATGCTACAGCTGGAACCATTCAGGATGGCTGGTTATGTACAGGCGATATCGGTATTATGTCAGAAGATGGATTTTTCCGCATCGTGGATCGTAAGAAAGATATGATTCTTGTTTCTGGCTTCAATGTATTCCCCAATGAAGTAGAAGATGTGGTAGCAGGCCATGCTAAAGTCTTGGAAGTGGCGGCTATCGGAATACCTAATGAGAAGTCGGGAGAAGTGGTCAAGATATTTGTAGTGAAGAAAGACAAGTCCTTAAATGAAAAAGAATTGATTGAATACTGCCGAGAAAATATGACAGGTTATAAAGTGCCTAAAGTCGTTGAATTTCGAAAGGATTTGCCCAAAACCAATGTGGGGAAAATCTTGAGAAAGGAACTAAGAGCAGAAGAAGAGGCAAAAGGCTAGGAATGAACCTTTGATTTGTTGCGAGTTGTTGGATAGCGGATGTTCTCCTACAACTCGCAACTGCTAGGGCATTAATTGGGCAGACGTTTTAGGGATTTTCAGGAGTTTTTTTGCCCCCTTTATACTGTGTCCAACAATCGAGGATTGTTTTCAGAATAACAAACAGCGCTTCGCGACCCTCATTGGTTACGATATCCTCTTCTTCCTCTTCCTCCTCTACCAATGCATCTTCTACAAAAGCTAAAAGGTCTTCCTGCGGATAGCTATCAAAAAAGACATCCAATTTATCTCGAAAGTGTTTCTTCTTCTGGCCATCTATAATACTCCAATTCTCTTCTTCTCGCTGCGTGAAAACATCAGGACTTACCTTAGCAATCGACTCTTCGACTACGGCTTCAATTGATTTCCAAATCACTAAAATGAGATATAGAAGGTATTCTTTTTCTTTTAGGGTCAGTACTTTTAGCTCTTCATTAAACAAATAGGCCAATATAGCAGGTTGCTCTTCTCGAAGTTCCGCTACTGCTTCCTCATAAATCGTAGTGGAGCCATCTAATTCCTCCGTAATTTTATCGATCACTTCTTCTGAAACAAATTTCATAGTAGGCTTTTAGTTTGAGCGACAAAGCTCGTTATTTTTTCTGAATACATGCAAGGCCATTATGTTGAAATCAAAGCTAGTATATCACCTTAATAATAAGCTGTCTCTTATACACATCTGACGCTGCCGACGAAGAGGATA
>CAJXUM010000151.1 GCA_913060855.1 uncultured Lewinella sp.
GAGATCAGCCTCGGTCTCGTGGGCTCGGAGATGTGTATAAGAGACAGACACAAAGTATCCTTTCTAATTGTTATTTTTCTCATCCCAATTTTACATCTAGGCTTTACCATTGAGGAAACAAGAATGGAAAGACCATGGCAAGTCAAACTATATGTGAAGAACTATGGTTATCTAGCCAAGGAGTTAAGCCAGCAAACCAAAATTCCGGCGCCATTGATTTTGGCCGTAGCAGGGCTAGAAAGCGGGTGGGGTAGGAGTGAGCTAGCTAAATCAGCGAATAACCACTTTGGTATAAAGACCAAAAAGGAATGGCGAGGGATGAGCTATTGCAAAAACACCTTGGAATATGGCAACTATTACCCTGACCAACCTTACATGGCTCAACAATGTTTTCGCAAGTATATTTACATCCGCGAAAGCTACCAGGATTTTGGCCAATTTATTCAGAGCAAACCTTATTATAGGCAGCTGTTGTACTATCCCAGTTGGAATTATAGGGCTTGGGCAGTGGGCATGCAGCAAAATGGGTATGCAACAGATCCAGAGTACGCGAATAAGGTCTTGAGTATGATATGGCGATATCAACTGGATCAGATATAGTAGCAAATAGAAAATCTTCCTGACCGTTACATCAGAGAACTAACCGTTGCAACAAAGAGGAATGTTTTTCGATCTCAACTATTGCTTATGAATTGAAAATCACGTAATTTAGAAGAACAAATCATGAATTAATATCGCTAGAAAAGACACCTAATCGTAGATTCCTTCAACAATCACCTATAATACTTATCTCGATTATGGAATTAAAAACCGCTACACGGCCGGATTTTTCAGGTCCGCCACCAACACTTGTAAAAGCCAATAGATTCATCATTCTGGACGTCAGAACCATCCAGGAATATGTAGGGGATCATGTACCTAATGCTGTACATATCCCATATGATGAAATTCAGGTCAACATTCAAAAAATCCGGGACTGGGCTAAGCCCGTCATTACCTATAGCGATGATGGCCGCCGTAGTAAAATGGCTGCCTCCACGCTTTCAATGATGGGTGTCAAGGCCATTGACGGAGGAAGCCTAGCCAAAGTGAAATCCTTGTTTGGCCAAGCGTTCTAGTGAATTATTTTACTATTCTTCTTTCAAACAGAGTACTGGATTGATATAGGCTGCCTTGATTGTTTGCAAACCAACCGTTCCCCATGCGATAAGTAGTACGAGTAAGGCAGGCAGTAGAAATATCCAGGCACTTAACTCAATGCTGTGACTGAAATTTGCTAACCATTGTGTGACTATGAAATAACTGATCGGCAACGCAATTAATATCGCCGTAAGTACAGTTTTTGTAAAGTCACGTGTCAGCATTTGCACAATTCCTAGTACACTAGACCCCAGTATTTTTCTTATACCAATCTCTTTCTTTCTACGTTCAGCCGTAAATGCCGCTAAGCCAAAAAGACCTAAACAAGAAATAATTATTGCCAATCCAGCAAAATAGGTGGAAAGGGTAGCTACTTTATTTTCTGCCTCGTACAATGCCTGATAATCCTCATCCATAAAACTGAATGTGAAGTTATTTCCTGGCAAAAACTCTTCGTGTAATTGCTGAATACGCGCTATGGTTGCAGGTATATTATTTGAGGACAATTTGGCCATAATATGATCGCCCATCGGTTCGAATCGAAAGAATAGTGGTTCAATATCGTGATGAAGTGAACCGTAGTGAAAATCCTTTACCAAGCCAATCACCTCATTCCCAGCATTCCAGCCCATCCGTTTTCCGATAGGGTCTTCTAAGTTCAGTAATTTTGCGGCTGATTCGTTCAAGATAATTTTGCTATAATCATCGCCTTGCTCCACTGAAAAAGCTCTTCCAGCCAATATCTCCATGCCTAGGGTCTCAATAAAATTATAGCCCACTAGCGGCGATTGGAAAACAGTATTTGGGTCTACTTCTGCTTCAATAAAAAAGGAACTTCCAGATTGTGAATAGATTTCATCTAGAATACTACCAGCCATGTTAGTGGTATTCACTATGCCGGGGAGTTCTTTTAACCGTTGCATAAAGGTCTGAAATTGCTCATTGGATTTTCCAGCAGCTATCTGATAGGATTGGTCATAAAGATCACCCTTCCACTTAAAGCTAATGATATTATCACGACTATATCCCATGTTTTGAGTCTGGGTAAATTGAATTTGTTGATGAATCACCAGCAATCCCACCACAAATAAAATAGAGAGGGTAAATTGAAGTACCACCAATCCCTTTCTGATCCATCCTTCCCCAAAAGACATTCCGAACTTCCCTTTCAGAATCAAACTAGAATCAAAGGAGGATAAATAGAAAGCGGGATAGGAGCCTGCAACCAGTCCAGTTACAATGCTAATGGCAAGTATGGACAAAACAAGTGGTTTGTCCCATTCAAAATGAATTTGCTTACCAGCAATCGAGTTAAATTGCGGCAGCAAAATTTGTACTAACAATAGCGCCACAAGCATCGATAATACGGAAAGGAGCATCGACTCCCCAATAAATTGTGAAATTAGATTACCTCTGGAAGCACCAATGGTTTTCTTTACGCCAATTTCCTTCATCTTTACTGACGCCTTGGCCGTGGATAGATTCATAAAGTTGACACAGGCGATCAGCAAAATAAAAAGAGCAATGATAGAGAAAAGCCGTACATAGGCAATTCTCCCGCCGATGACAGCACCGTTTTCATACTGCCCATACAGGTATCTATCTGAATAGCCCTGAGCAAAAAGCCTACTATGTTCATTCTGTGGGAATTTCTCTTGCACTAAGTTTTTGATCTTAGCATTAAACTGAGCAAGATCGCTGCCCTCTTTCAATACGACATAAGTCTTCACATAGTCCCCATTCCATTCTCTTGCATGAGGATCATTATCATCAAGTAGGTCGAGATGGAATAGTATATCGAATTGTAGGGTTGATTTAGCTGGTGGGTCTTCAAATATTCCCGTGACTTGAAATACACCGTCATAACCAATGTGTTGCCATTCGATGCTTTCCCCAACAATATCCTTGTCCGTTCCGAATAATTTCGTTGCTAAACTTTGTGAGATAGCAACGCCATTTTTATCTGCGAGCACTTGGTCTCCACTTCCTTGGATTAAGGGGTAGGAGAATACATTGAAAAAATCCTTTCCTGCATGCAGTCCTTTTATCTCCAGTTGATTATCTCCAGCTGTAATTATCCCGTATTTGTTATTCCAGTTGAAAAAGTCGTTAGTAGCCACGGCATATTCCACCTCCGGCATCTCTTCTTTTAAGGTTGCTGCCAGTTCGTATGTCGTGTAATCCTCCGTCATAACTTGGGCCATCTCAAGATTATGCATGATGACATACAGGCGATCATCCTTTTGATGGAATTTATCCATATTAACTTCATCTTGCACCCACATGTAGATCAAAAGTGTGCATGCGAGACCAGTAGAAAGGCCAATTAGATTAATTAGAAAGGAGGTTTTATTTCGAGTGAAATGCCGCAAAGTGACGACAAAGTTATGTTTTAACATGCCGGGATATATTAAAGGGTAATTACTAAAGGATTTAATAAAGTCGGGTCGAAAATGCAGTAGTACTTGCCAAATAAAAACCCAGTTGGCACGTCGAGGTGTTTCTTTGTGTTGCTGCGCATAAATCTCCAGTAGATCCCCTTCAATCTCGTCGATGAAATCTTCTCGACAGAACCAGCGCAGGAATCTGCGTGCATATTTTGGTGGGTGTGTTTTCATGCTAAGTTCATATTTGTTCTATTCATCTCTAAGAGAGGTCGCAGGATTAACCCTTGCAGCCTTAAGTGTCTGAAGTCCAACAGTGAACCAGGCGATGAAGAAGGTCACACTTGCAGCAGCGACAAAATACCACCACTCCAAATCAATCTTATAAGCAAAACCAGCTAACCAGTTTTTTGTCATGAAGTAACTAATGGGCAAAGCCAAAAGGATAGCTAGAATCACCATTTTAGTAAAGTCAGCAGATAACAATCTTACTATTCCGAATACACTAGCGCCCAGTATTTTCCGTATGCCAATTTCTTTAGTCCGTTGCTCGGCGGTGAATGCGGCCAAGCCCAGTAATCCTAGGCAAGAAATCAGAATAGCTAAGCCAGTAAAGTATTTTGATAAAGTGGCGACTCGACTTTCTGCTACATGTAATTGTTGGTAATCTTCGTCTAGGAAAGTATACTCGAAAGGGTAGGGGGGATGGAATTCAGTGTAAAGGGCTTCCATCTTAGCCAATGTACTTTTTTCGGTTCCCTCCTGTATTCTTACCATGATATTACGAGCTCTCGGCCTTGCAAACCTAAAGATTAGCGGCTCTACCAAATGGTGGATCGAGCCATAATGGAAATCTCCTATGACACCAATAATCTCTCGCTGATCATCACCATATTTAATCTTTTCTCCAATGGGATTCTCTATAGCCATCAGCTTCAAAGCCGCTTCATTGATCACTATTTTTGAATCATCATCACCATGTTCTTTTGAGAATCCTCGGCCGGCCAGCACATCCATCCCTAGCGTCTCGACCACATTGTAGCTGATAAGAGGTGATTTAAATCGAAAATCCTCATCGGCAACCTCTCCTCGCCAAGAATAACCACTTTGTCCACCACCGCCACCAAGGATACTGTTCCACATATTTGCTACACTGATCACGCCTGGTGTATTTCTTAATTCCGATAAAAAGACGTCAGGGTCACCGCTAAACCTGGCCCTTTCAAAAGAGATGACATGATCTCTGTTGAAGCCAATATTTTTTGTCTGTATATAATCCATCTGTCGATTGACCACCAAAACGCCGACTATAAAGATAACAGACAAGGCAAATTGGAAAACCACCAACCCTTTTCTCAACCATTGTTCCCCGGAAGAGGTGGCCCTAACCCCTTTTAGAACAGCGACAGGTTTAAACTTCGAAAGATAAAGTGCGGGGTAACTCCCCGCTATCAAGCCGGTGCTGATTACGACACCTAGTACAATCAAGATATGCTCCGCATTGATGTTGAGATGGAGTGATTTGTCAGTGAGTAAATTAAACTGCGGAAGCACTAGCGCCACCCAACCCAAGGCTATGATGAGCGATAAAAGCGACATGAGCACTGCTTCGCTTAGAAACTGAAAGACTAAGGATTTTCGCTGAGCCCCCATCGCCTTTTTGACACCAATTTCTTTCATTTTTCTGGTAGCTAGGGCTGTCGATAGATTCATGAAATTGATACAGGCAATCAGTAAGATGAAGAATGCAGTCAGGGAAAACAATCGAACATAAGCTATCCGGCCACCTGCCTGCACCCCATTTTCAAATCGAGCATGCAGATATCGTTTGGAGTATTGCTGTACAAATAAAGTTGAACGGTCTCGACCGGGGTCCTTTGATTTTAGGAATGGCCCAATCTGCTCATTAAATTGGTCTACATCGGTACCTTCTTTGAGAATGACATAGGTTTCGGCATAGTCTCCGTTCCACATTCCCGCATATTCATCTCTTTCCAGCATTACATCCATGTTCAGCACAAAATCGAACTGCTTTGTGGAATTAGGTGGAGGTCCACTGAAGATGCCAGATACTTGAAATACTCGGTCTCGCCATTCGATTGATTTCCCAATGATATCCGTTGTCGATGGGAAGAGTTTCAGCGCTAATGCTTGAGAAAGAACAATGTTGTTCTTATCTGCCAACACCTGCTCTGGTTTACCATGGCGAAGATC
Organism: uncultured Lewinella sp.; assembly: GCA_913060855.1. Classification (GTDB taxonomy): domain Bacteria; phylum Bacteroidota; class Bacteroidia; order Chitinophagales; family Saprospiraceae; genus DT-111. The sequence goes on from CAJXUM010000151.1 coordinate 5,739, forward strand.
ATAAGAAAAAGCCTCGAAGTAGTTTTTAGTAGTGTATATACCATCAGTTACAATTTCTTTCCCATCAGTGGAAAGAATCCCACGTGGTCGTTCTTCATCGGCACTGATAGAAATGGCTGCAGCTACCTCAGGTATTTCCTCTGTTAAGGCCGGGGTAAGTGGTGTAGGAGTTAAGGTTCTGGTGATGATACCTTGCGGGATCTTTCGATTTTGCATCACCTGATAAAGCTGCCGATCATTTTTGTGAAACTTATCTATGCTCAACTCATCAGCTACCCACAAGTAAATGATAAATACACACGCAAGGCCAGTAGATAAACCCAATAGGTTGATCAGAAATGAGCTCTTGTGGCGCATAAACCCTCGATAGGTAATCAGCAAATTGTGTTTTAACATGCCAGGGTATATTAAAGGGTGATCTCGAAAGGATTTAATAAAGTCGGGCCGAAAGTGCAGTAATACTTGCCAAATGAAAGTCCAGTTGGCGCCTCTAGGTGTTTCTTTGTATTGGTGCTCAAAAACCTCAATCAGATCTCCTTCGATTTCATCGATGAAATCTTCCCGGCAAAACCAGCGCAGGAATCGTAAGGCATATTTTGGTGGCAGCTCTTTCATTGACAAACGGTATTGATCTACTCCAGCCAATCATCTATTCATCACGTAAGCAAGTCATTGGACTCAGCCGTGCTGCCTTAAGTGTTTGCCAGGCGATTGTCGACCAAGCAATGACTAAGGTTAGGGCAGCAGCAAGCGCAAAATAGGACCAATCTAAACTGATTTTATAGTAGAAATTATCTAACCATTTTGTCGCTAGCCAGTAACTTAAAGGAAGGGCTATCAATATTGCGATTAAGGTCATCTTGATGAAATCACTGGAAAGCATAGTGACAATTCCCCAAACACTGGAGCCGAGTACTTTTCGAATACCAATCTCCTTAGCGCGGCGCTCAGTATTAAAGGCGGCTAAACCAAAAAGCCCCAGGCAAGAAATAAGAATGGCCATTGCTCCAAAGTATTTGGAAAGGGTGGCCGTTCTCTGTTCAGACAGATATAGTTTTTGATAATCATCATCCAGAAAGGTGAAAGTAAAGGCATCTTCTGGGTGAACTGCCTTGAAAGTGGATTCGATCTGTTGGATGCTCTCTTTTTCGGTACCCGCTTTGATTTTTGCCACAATACTTTGACCTTCCGTACGAAGCCGTAGGACAAGCGGTTCTACTTTCTCATGGATAGAGCCATAGTGAAAATCCTTCACGACGCCGACAATCTGCCGCGTTTCTCGCCCATTGCCCACATCTTTTTCCAGTATGTGACCGATGGGGTCTTCTAGTTGCATTAGCTCAAGCGCTGTTTCATTAATGATGATTTTCATCTGATCATCCTGGTGCTCGCGCGAAAAACTACGCCCTTCAACAATCTCCATTCCCAGTGTTTCTATCATATCGAAGCCCACCTGTGGCGCTTTGAACAAAATATCTTCATCGACTTGTTCTCCTCGCCAGGAATAACCTTTCTGCGCATCATTACCGCTCATTATACTTTGCGTCATATTGGCGGCATTGACCACGCCCGGTATATTTTTGATTTGGGACAAAAAGGTTTCGATATCAGTTGCATTATTGGGTCGTACAAAGGAAAGCACATTGTCACGATGGTATCCCAGGTTTTTGGTTTGGGTATATTCCATCTGCTGGTTAATCACCAATACGCCAACGATAAATATAAGGGATAGAGAAAATTGAAAGACCACGAGGCCTTTCCTAATCCATAACTCTCCTGCTATGGTATTTAACTTCCCCTTTAGAACAGTAAGCGGTTTAAAACGCGATAAGTAGAAGGCGGGGTAGCTACCGGCTAAGAGCCCTGTCATCAGTATAATGGCTAGTAGACTAAGCAGTATGTTTGTATCAAATGTTAATCGTAATGCTTTGCCGGTTAGGACATTGAACTGTGGAAGTAGAACGACCATTGCACCGATGGCAATCACGGTGGAGATAATCGTAATGAGCATGGACTCCGTCAAAAATTGTACGACCAATGCCTTAGATCTTGCACCAATGGCCTTCTTGACCCCGATCTCTTTCATCTTTCGAGAAGCTTGTGCAGTAGAGAGGTTCATGAAATTGATGCAAGCGATTAACAAGATAAAGAGGGCGATAATAGAAAATAGACGTACGGACGCAATCCTACCTCCCGCTTCTTTTCCATCTTCATATCGGCCATAGAGGTATTTATCTGAGTACTTTTTAGTAAATAGTGTAGCATCATCCCACCAGATGCTTTTCGATTGTAGATAAGGACCCAATTTTCTATTAAATGCCTGGATATCAGTATTCTCTTTGAGTACTAAAATAGTTTCTACATACCCATCCGACCAGACTTTGACGTCAGGGTCATTTTTGATGACTCGGTCGAAATTTAACACGAAATCAAATTGTTGGGTGGCATTGACCGGCGGGTCCTCGTACACGCCTGTTATCTGTAATATCTCTTTATTACCTAATGTTTCCCACTCCACCGTTTTCCCCGCTACTCCTTTCGTTGTGTCAAATAACTTTAGGGCTAAGGATGCCGATATGGCAATCTTATTATTTGAGACCAAAACTTGTGATTGATCTCCATCCAGTAATTTGTAGGAAAAGACATCGAAAAAATTGGCACTGGCGTATTTCCCTTTAACTGAGATGGCTTGATCCTCATTGGATAGCAGCCCTGTTGGCCAATTATTATGGTGTACAGCTGCTTCTACTTCTGGCCATTCCTCGGCTATAGCACCAGCCATCAGAGACGGGGTAATGTCCCAGGTTTGAATGCCGTCTGATGTCTTGAAATTATTCATGACCTGGTATAGCTGACTATCTTTCTCATGAAACCGATCAACGCTTCGTTCATCATTCACCCAAAGGTAAATCATCAATACACAAGCCAAACCGGTAGATAAGCCGACCAGGTTGATGGCAAAAGAGGTTTTGTTCCGTAAGAAACCGCGATAAGTGATGAGCAGATTATGTTTTAACATGCCGGGATAGATTAAAGGGTGGTCGCTAAGGGATTTAATAAAGTCGGGTCGAAAGTGCAGTAGTACTTGCCAAATGAAAGTCCAGTTGGCGCCTCTAGGTGTTTCTTTGTATTGGTGCTCAAAAACCTCAATCAGATCTCCTTCGATTTCATCGATGAAATCTTCCCGGCAAAACCAGCGCAGGAATCGTAAGGCATATTTTGGTGGTGAGATATTCATTAACCAAAGGAGATATTAGGAATCCTATGATAGAGGCTACTTCGGATTTCGTACTGCCGATCCAGCATTTGTTTACCAAAGGCCGTGATGACGTAGAACTTCTTCCGCCTACCTCCTCGATCTTGCGTAATGCCCCCAAACCTGGCATCCACAAAGCCCTTTTCGCTCATCCGCTTTAGCGCAACATGGATAGCACTAATATTAATCGTCTTATCGAGTTGTTTCTCTAAGCTTTCCTTAATAGAGACACCATAGGCCTCGTCATGTTGAGCGGCTACTGTAAGTAGGACTAACTCTTCAAATTCCCCTAATGATGGTGGTTTCATTGCATATAGATTTACTTAACAAAAGTAAAGATAATGCATTTTGACCATTAAATCCACTTTTGTTAAGTAAATGGTAAAAAAAACTTTTAACCTAGTTCGTCTATTACTACCAGTTGCTCCTGTTGGATTAAAAGATCAACTCCGTTATTGGCAAAGCAGATATTTGCGGAGAAGCTCCACATTATCAATTTGTTTTAAGATGAAAGCAGCTAGATGATTTTACCATACCCCTTTAATACCTGTCTCTTATACACATCTGACGCTGCCGACGAAGAGGAT
>CAJXUM010000152.1 GCA_913060855.1 uncultured Lewinella sp.
GTATAAGAGACAGCCCCAGCCCTTGCGATTGGGTTGTTGGCTCAATGGCCCTGACCTTATCGATGATTTTATTGAACAGGAAGTCAATAAATTCCTGGAGAGTGATGGCGGCTGGTTAATTCTCAACCTGCATGGACTAGATGACGAAGGTTGGGGACCTGTAAGTGATGCCTACCTTGATCGTTTACTCAAGCGATTAGTAGAAGTTGATTATTTGGAGGTGCTGCCTGCGGGAGAAGTGATAAAGCGGAGCAAGTGACCTAGTTATTAATAGTATTTAACCAAGCTATTATAGTTCCTCAGGTCCTTCTCCTTTCAAAGTAACTTCCCATTCTTCTTCGTAGATGGAGGAATAAACCACCTCTATGTCAAAAGGAGGATCATTGTCATCAAATCCAGCATAATCAGAGAATTCTTGTAAAACAGATTTGGAGACGGAAATGGTGAAGAAATTAACCTCTTCCCCGGCAGAAAGTGTGGTTCCTTTGGATAAATGTGTCTCTGATTCTAGGTTGGCGTACTGGGTGAATTTTCCAAAATGAGTATCAAAGAAGTCCGTGAAACGAAGTCCAATCCGCTCGCCTTTGTAGATGATCGTTACTGATTCGACGATGGCGGGCCCCAAGCCCTTATTCTTTATACTACATTTGACACGATAAGTCGAATCGCTAATGGATTCTGCCTGATTGAAACTCAATAGGGGCGTGACCGATAGGCGACTTTGTGCGCGCATGATATTGGTCTGGTAGATGAAGATAATGAGTGTCAATAGACTAATTAACATCACTGATAGACCGATAATACGATCGGTGTTCCAATTTGATTTTTTCATAGCTTTTACTTCCTTCTTGTATAATTACAAATTTGCGTATTTATGGGTGGTTGTCCACATGATCATGCTACTCAACTAGGTATGCTGTTAGTTGTCAGTAGTGATCCACTTCCCCGCCAACATTACCTTATTTATCTTCCTCATTTCAGATATGCCATTCAGCGGATTGCCCGCTATGAGTACTAAATCAGCGATCTTTCCTGACGCTATCGTACCTATCCGATCTGCTATGCCAAGGAAGCTCGCGTTTTGAGAAGTCGCAGACTGAATGATGGCCAGTCGCTCCATCCCTAATTTTTCAAATAATTCCATTTCGTTATGATAGGCCCAACCATAATCTGCATAAGGAACCCAGGAATGCGAACCGATGACAACCGCTACTCCTAGCTCATGAAGAGCTTTGGTGTAGGCTGTCATATTTTGAAAAGCCTGTTGGCGCAGGCTATCTACTTTGCCGTCTTTAACTTGGTACTCAAAAGCACCTAAAGTAGGACAGATAAAAGTCTTTTGTTCTGCTAGAAATTGGGCTAGTTGAGTGGCTTCCAATCCCAATGGATCGATCTTTTGCCACAGATTATACCGGCCCGTTCTTCTGGCATTGTTGTCTTTCAAAATCGCCTGTTTATAGGCTTCAGCGTCCATAGCAGGGACTAGATTAGGGGCTAAAGAAGTGATGTGCTCAATCCCAGTGAGGCCTGCATTAACCGCATCATATATATCGGTAACTTCTAAGTGTGCTGTTACTGGAATTCCTTCTTCATCTGCCGCTTCACAGACCGCTTCAATAATGGCCAGTGATGATCTAAAGTAGACCTTAATGGCCGACGCACCTTGCTCCGCGAAAGACTTCACCGCTGCGCTGGCTTCCAGCGGATCCCTGACCACGAATGAGTTATCAGGATAGGCAGGTGGATAGCCATCTATATGTGGGCCGGTCAGAAAAAGCCTTGGTAAGTCCAGGCCTGATGCCCTCTCTTGGTCGTAGGCTTCTATCCAGGCACCAGGGTCTCGCAAGGCCGTGATGCCCCGCTGTAGAAACAGATTGGGAAGCGAATCCATATTGTCCAAATGAAAATGTGCATCAATCAGTCCAGGCACTAAAGTCATTCCCTTCGCCTCGAATATAGGAATCCCATCAGGAAGGGCTACTGTTTCATAGGCGCCAACGGTCTGGATCATCTCATTGGCAATAATGACTACGCCATCGGGGATGACACTTTGACCATCTCCGATAATAATTTGACAATGGACGATAGCTAAGGTATCTGTTCCTGTTGAAATAACATCTTGGTTAATCGCTGTTATAGCGGCTGAGGAAGCAATCTTGGGCCTTGCTAAGTCATCACGCTCGGTCGAACAGGATAGCTGAAACAGGAATAGGATGTTGCACCCTAGCCATAAGATCCAGTTAAGGGAATTAGCAAATAATACCCTACACCTATGACTTGTCCTTTTTCCTTTTAACTGCGTTAAAAAAAATAACCGTAGCGCTGCTATGCTGATTTTTTTTGCCTTGTTATAAGAAAAAATTACTTCGCCATGTTTGCGTAGCTTATTAATTACTAACTCCCTAAAACCCAATTGATGATTAGAAAGCGTTTTTTTCATGCTTTGTTATGTTACTAATATCCTGCCGCTTGCCCATCCTTGCGCGACTCCGAAGCCCCATAATAGACCTTATTGGCCCAATCCAGCATAATCGCTTGATAACCGCCATAAATACCAACGGCAAAAGAAATCGTGTGGCCTTTCTTGCGTAATTCTCGGATCGCCTTATAGTCAAAGCCGGATTCTAGGTTCAAAACTCCACCATTCGTCATCTTGGAACCCGTCGGTTGTGACGAACCTGCATGGCGCATCCGTGGCGCATCACCCGCTTCCTGCAAACCCATGCCAAAGTCTACCAGATTGGCTACGATTTGTGCATGCCCTTGGGGTTGCACCGCTCCCCCCATCAAGCCAAAACTCACCCAAGGTTTTCCATCCTTAGTGATAAAGGCAGGGATGATAGTGTGGAAGGGACGCTTGCCGGGTTCTAATACATTGAAGTGATCGGCATCTTTGACATTAAACATCTGCCCGCGATTTTGTAGGACAAAGCCTAATCCATCAGGGACCATACCTGAAGCAAACACCGCATAAATACTTTGGATCAACGACACCATGTTACCGTCTTTATCGGCTACTGTGAGGTAAGTTGTGTTACCCGATTCTATTTCACCCGCCGGGTATTCATCAGCTGCCTGGTTAGGATCAATTAAGGCGCGTCTTTGGGCAGCGTAGTCTTTTGATAATAACTGCTCGATCGGAATCGTATTAAATTCCGGGTCCGCATAGAATTTAGCGCGATCCTCATAGGCTAGCTTCTTGGCCTCAGTCAGGACATGGAGGTATTCGGCACTACCAAAACCCATACTTTTGATGTCATACGCTTCCATGATATTGAGCATTTGTAAAGCAGCGGTGCCCTGACCATTGGGTGGCAATTCCCACACATCGTAACCACGATAATTGGTGCTCACGGGCTCTATCCAATTGGAAGTGTGACTGGCCAAATCATCATAAGAAAGTAAGCCTCCATGGGCTTTCATGTATTTATCAATGGTACGGGCGATATCTCCTTTGTAAAAGGCATCACGTCCCCCTTTAGCTATTTTTTCATAAGTATTGCCTAGGTTTGGGTTCTTAAACACATCGCCTTTTTTTGGCGTGCTGCCTCCTGGCATATAGGTTTCTTTGAAACCGGGTAAATCCTTCCGCCTTTCGCCACTAGTCGACATCTCATAAGCAATCACCTCCGATACCGGGAACCCATTTCTGGCATATTGGATAGCCGGTTGAAGAATCTGCTGCATGTCTAATTTTCCATACTTCTTATGCATTTCAAACCAACCATCTACACAACCAGGCACCGATACCGGAAGTGGACCGATAAAAGGAATGTAATCCATTTCTCGCTTTACAAAATAATCTCTATCCAAGGCTTTGGGCGAACGGCCGCTACCATTGAAACCATATAGTTTTTCTTCTTTGGCATCCCATACGATAGCAAATATGTCCCCTCCTATACCACAGCTGGCTGGCTCTACCAAGCCGAGCACTGCATTGGCTGCGATGGCTGCATCCATGGCGCTCCCTCCTTTTTTGAGGATATCTAAAGCGGCTTGCGTAGCTAGAGGTTGACTGGTGGCAGCCATGCCGTTTTGAGCCAGTACTTCGGAGCGTGTGGCGAAGGTCTGTCCGGTTAGCCGATCCTGCGCATTTGCACTGATCATTATATTGGCTAAAAGGACGAATAGAATGAGTTTTTTCATGATTCGACGGATTGATGAATGAAAAGAGCAGATGGTGGTTTGTTCCACAGTATAAATAATATTCTGCAAGAAAGTGGAATGGTTGGATGAAATTATCTTGGATTGTCCCGCCGATGCGCACCTCAACAGCCGATGCTGGTGTTTCCCACCGGCATCATTCCCAGTGCCCTGGTGTCCTGGGAATGGCTGCTAGGGATGTGTTGCGGGTGAGAAACACCCGTAACGGCTGCAGGGGTGCGCCGACCTGGGTGAGCGTGTAGATTGTAACGAGTTAGGCTTGGAAAAGGCCTTTTATTTTGCTAGTTTCCATTGAGCAAAAATAACAACATGCAAATCAGACCATTACTCCCTCTCCTGGGCATAGCCATACTCTGCTATTTAGCCTTCTCTAGTCAAAAACCAATTGATGTGGAACCTGCTGATATTAGTGGTTTTTCGGCTTTGAATACCCAAAAGCATATCGAATTGATGGCTGCGGAACCACACTTTATGGGCAGTTCAGCTAATGCAAAAGTGCGGGACTATATTCTAACAGCGTTTAGCGAAATGGGAATAGAAGCAAAGGTGGAAGCGCAGTACATTGAAAACCGTAGGAGTGGCAGTTCCTTTATGCAATTGGCTAGACCCGAAAACATTATCGCTACACTTCCAGGAAAAAACGCAAGTAAGAAAGTGGTTGTGATGGGACATTACGATAGCGTGCTCAATTCACCTGGTGCTGGAGATGATGTGCATACAGTGGCTAACATCCTGGAAGTAGCTCGCCTATTGAAAGACCAAGATTTGCAGAATGAGGTAGTGTTTTTGATTACCGATGGAGAGGAGTTGAATTTGTATGGAGCAAAGGCCTATGTTGAAAACCATGATGTTTCGGAGATTGGAATTCTGCTCAACTATGAGGCGAGAGGTAATAGTGGTCCTAGTATTTCTTTCGAGTGGTCGGAGGGTAATGCCTGGTTGGTAAAGCAGTTGAGAAAGGTGGGGAAACGGCCCATTGCTAACTCTATGTCCTATGAGATCTATGACCGGATGCCGAATGGTTCGGATTTTACAGCATTCAAGGAGAAGGGAGTTCCTGGTATCAATAATGCCTTCATCGGTGGTTTTTCCTATTATCATAGTCCAGATGATACCCCGGAGAATCTCAATATGGAAAGTGTGCAGCATGCTGGAGAAAATATGTATCGATTGACGCGTCATTTCGCCAGTATTGACCTGAATAGGGGAGGAAGTCAAAATGCCTCTTTTTTCAACTTTTTTGGTGCTTTGGTCATTTATCCGGTAGGCTTGGATTTGCTATTAGTGCTTTCGGTCTTAGGCCTATGGGGTTTATTAATGATGCGCTGGATAAAGCGTAAACAGCTTAATTTTGGACAATACCTGCTGGCGCTATTGGCGACTTTAGGTCTATTGGCAGTGATAATAGGGGTGACGATTGGACTAGGTAAGTTTATTTTAAGTATGTACCCGCATTATGATGTTTTTTATGCGGGACAATACTACAACCATGAATGGTATTTATTGGCAGCGAGTGGTTTATCTCTTACTATTTCCTGGTTAGGAGTCAGTCGATTAGCGACTCGCCTGAAGGTCGAAAGTATAAAGTTAGCTTATTTGACGATCCTGAGTTTGCTGATGGTGGCTCTTTATTTCATGGCACCTACTGCCACCTATATTATGTCATTACCTACTCTTGGCTTATATGCAGGCGTCTTTTTGCAGGAATTCAAACCCAATACCCGTGAGGGTTGGATGGGAGATCTGGTAGGCTTATTGATGATGCTTTTTCCGATCGGTTTATGGACCTTATCTGTTCATCTGATTTTTCTGGCCTTCAGCATGAGCTTACTAGCCGGGCCCATCTTATTATTTATACTGTTCAGCCTTTCTTCACTCTTGGCGTTTGATCGTTGGTGGGGAAAAGAACAGAAGGCTTTGCCTATATTGGGTTTACTTACTTTTATTGGTGCAATGGGTATGGCTCATTTACAGTCTAGCCCTACACCCGAGTATCCTTTACCTTCCAATTTATTTCATGTCTATGATGCAGATAAGGACTCCAGTCTTTGGGTAACCAATGACCGTTCAATCAACATCGGAAATGAGGAGATCTTAAATGGTGCTACCGAAAAGCAAATACAAATTCCTTGGCAGGTTACACGCTTAGCTCAATCGTCCGAGCAAAAATCGACGGCGCTTGTTTCTAGAATAGAAAGAGATAGCGCAGGGCAAGGACTCACCGTTTACAACCCGCAGCGGGCCCTTTATACGACCATTCAGCTCACTAATCCACAACAAATTGAGCGTCTCTACCTAGAAAAACAAGAAATCAAAGCCTTTGATGCTGAAGTCGAAGGTCCTTTTACAATTACACTATTCGGCCTCGGCCTAGATTCCTTGCCCATTAGCCTAGTCAGAAAGGACAGTACTGCAAAAGTAGGCATCCATTTAACGACCCGATATCCTTCCCTTCCCATCAAGGATGAAGTGCCTGAGAATGCTTTGCGGACAGGTGGCTATAGTATGGTAGTGCAGTACATTGATTTCTAAAAGCGGATTTTGATACACACAGGAGCCAAGATTGAGGCTAGTCCGCCTCCATAGCCTGTCGGGACTCCGGAGCCGATGCTGGTGTTCCTCACCAGCATCAACACCTGGGCCAAGCCCTCCATGATTGTGGCGGCTAGGGTTGTGTTGCGGGTGGGAAACACCCGCATCGGCTGCAGGGGTACACCAGCCTCGGCTAGACTTCTTCGGCCAACTTCACATAACCCTCAATCAGCTGAGCCAAATGATGCTCTAGATGAAAGATGTAATCTTCAGCTAAATAAGCTAAACTAGTAGGTTCTTCTTCCGCGGGGTGAATCATACAGATTTGATGAAAGTTGTGGTCAGTATATTGTTGCTCATAAGCGGTAGCTGATAATTGAGCAAGAAGAATAGCCAAATGTTTGTTGGTCGTTACCCAAGTGTCGACTAGTTCCACTGGGCCCCTTTGCTGGTAATTGTTCTTGATGACCCAATCTTCTGGATCATAGCCTGAGAAAATCAGATTCCCTTGTTTTTCCGCTCGGATAAATCGTTGATGATTGTTGTAGGCTGAATCAATAAGGTGACCTAATATTTCTTTTTTTGACCATTTGCCGGGTGCTGACCGTAGGTTGAAATGATCTTCATTTAAGGCCTTCAGTATGGGAGCGGCCTTGGAGATAATTTGCTGGAGTTGGCTTGAATAATCTTTCATGATATTATTTGATAAAGCGAAAAGTAGTTTTGATTAAAAATATATTTTCGGGTTGTTGCTGTAGTAATTGGTCATTAAAACTATTTCTCAATCCGGCCTGTGGTAGGTCACTGTCGGTGATTCCTTGTGACCAAACGAGGAAAAATTCAGAGCCCGGACGATACTCGTAACGTAAAACAAGGTTAGACCTAAATTGGACAAAGGAGAAATCTGGATTAGCAAAACTGTAGTCCTTTAGGCTGTCACCGTCTTCATCTACATGGTACTGTGTAGTCGACTCGTTTAAAGTCAGTTGCTGGTCGCTAAAGACATGGAGTTGATCCTTTGGGTGCTTGGCCAAGGCGTTGGCGACATAACCGAACTGCTTGTATTTTCCGATGGAGATATAAGGCGCGCCATAATATTGTATCGATAATTTGGAGTGCAAGGTATAATTGAGCCGCAAAGATAGACTAAGGGTTTCCTGATCAAGTAGAGAGCTAATGTAACGAGTTGTGGCGCCATAACTAGGCTGATCGTTATACTGTAGTCGATCGCGAATTTGGGTATACCTGGGCAAGATCGAAGCACTGAATTGATTGACTGGCCGATAGGTAATCCCAATTCCGGATTGGAAGAGAAAATAAGCACCCACCCCGCCCATCTTAGTCCAGCCATCTAGACTGAAATAGACCTTTTTCCGTTGATCACTAGTATAGGCCCACCACGCGCCGTATTGATCAGCAAGCCGAATCCTTGGTCCGCCTCTGAGAAGTGATTTGGAATAAATATGCGGTTGCGAATAGACCCCAAAGGTGGCACTCCAGTTGTTATTGAAAACCCCATTAACTTCCACATCCCAATCGAGATAATTGTAGTTGCCCTCGAAGTCCCAAACCGACCAATGCCGGTAACCGACCGTAGCGCTGCGAAAGACTCCAAAGGGTTTCAGGCTACTGTAAGTAAGCCCAAAGTAGTTTTGGATTTCATCTGCCTCCCTCATAAAACCGATATCATTCAGCTCTAAGCCAGGGGTGCGCCAGGTGAGCCCCGTCTCAAATTTGACATGGCCATGGCCCGCCTTGCCAAATCGAAGATCTCCGCCGGTACCCGTCAGGGAGGTTTTTCCTTCTGAAAGACGGAGGTGATTGGCATCCACTCGCTGGTATAGATGCTGGATGGAAGTCTGCGTTCGCCTGATGGCTTCCGCACTTCCGCTGACCTGGCTCATCACCAAATTGACACCCAAATACCAAGTCCGATTATTCCATTGGTGTTTGAAATCAATGCCTCCCGTCAGTGCAGAGCGATGTAGAAAATCTACTTCATCGGTGAGTTGGCGTTCGGTGGAGGTGAGGATGCCGCCAAGGAAGGTATTCCTATTGTTAAAATCTTGCTGAATGCGGCCCACAAAGTAATTGGTCAGCGGTTCGATTAATATATTTCGTAGGTTGCCTTCATGGTTGATCTCGGCATATTCGTTGGCCGTCACGCTTTCCATGATACCAATTGATAATCCTTTTTTGGTTTTACCACTGAATTTGACAGCCCCGAGGATAGTCGTCCTTTCCGGAGCATTGACGTATTCTCCATCGGCCCTGGCTACACTCCCTTGTGGACTTCTCCCTATTCTTCTGGAATAAAATAAGTTATCGCTACTAAAGAGTCCTCCAATGATTGGAGCCGAAAATTGGTAGTTGAAAATATTCTTGTTTTCGATGAAAAAAGGGCGCTGTTCTCTGAAAAATAGCTGGAACCCATCTAGCGCGATGGCGGCAGGATCGGCTTCAACTTGGCCAAAATCCGGATTGATCGTAAAATCTAGGGTAAGATTATTGGTAACGCCAATCTTGCCATCCAAACCCATATTGATACTTTTTAGATAATGGTCTTTATAGGGGTTGAGTGGCTCCTTTTGAAAGGTTTTTAGGGAACTGACGACGAAAGGTTGAACCTCCAGTTGTCGCTGTGGTCTTAGGGCAAGGAGGCCCTGTAATTCTCCAAATTCGCTAACCCAGCCCGATGCATCTACCGGAACCCGCTGCCAAACCGATTTCTCTTCCTGCCGAAACAACCTCCGCACCACTTGCAAACCCCACACCTGCTGCTCGCTATCGCCAAATCTAAGTTGACTCAAGGGAATCTTCATCTCCACTGTCCAGCCCCTGTCTCTTATACACATCTGACGCTGCCGACGAAGAGGATAGTG
>CAJXUM010000153.1 GCA_913060855.1 uncultured Lewinella sp.
GATTATGACTGTACAGGTGGAATTAACAGAAGACCTGCAAATGATCAAAGAAAGTGCACGTGATTTTGCAGAAAGCTTTATCCGCCCCCACGTAATGGAGTGGGATGAGACACAGCATTTCCCTGTTGAATTGTTCAACAAGATGGGCGAGTATGGTTTTATGGGTGTGGTGGTACCTGAAATATATGGAGGTACCGGCCTCGGTTATCAAGAATACATCACTATTATCGAAGAGATTTCGAAGGTATGTGGTAGTATTGGTTTGAGTGTCGCTGCTCACAATTCGCTTTGCACCAATCATATTCTTTCCTTCGGAAGTGAAGAACAAAAACATAAATACCTGCCCAAATTGGCCAGTGGTGAATGGATTGGCGCCTGGGGACTAACGGAACCCAACACGGGTAGCGATGCAGGAAGAATGAAGTGTGTGGCTGAAAAAGATGGCGACTATTACGTGCTCAATGGTGCCAAGAATTTCATTACACATGGAATTAGTGGAAATGTAGCCGTAGTAATCGCCCGAACAGGTGAATTACTCGATAATCATGGTATGACCGCCTTTGTTATTGAGCGAGGTACAGCAGGATTTAATGCGGGGAAGAAGGAGAATAAACTAGGGATGCGCGCCTCTGAAACAGCAGAAATGATATTTGATAATTGCCGCGTACACAAAAGTCAAATATTAGGAGAGGAAGGAGAAGGATTTATACAATCGCTCAAGATACTAGACGGCGGCCGAATTTCGATTGCTGCCTTGTCCCTGGGTATTGCTAAAGGTGCCTATGAGGCAGCAAAGAAATATTCTAAGGAAAGACACCAATTTGGAAAGCCTATTTCTTCCTTCCAAGCCATTAGTTTCAAGTTGGCAGATATGGCGACGAAGATAGAAGCCTCTGAATTGCTAACCAGAAAAGCAGGAAACCTGAAAGATAAAGGGGAAAAGACCACTACAGCATCCGCAATGGCTAAATATTATGCCTCCGAGACCGCTGTAGAGGTAGCCAATGATTGTGTCCAAATACATGGCGGTTATGGTTATATCAAGGATTTCCCAGCTGAGAAGTTCTACCGTGATGCGAAACTCTGTACGATCGGGGAAGGCACCTCTGAAATTCAGAAGCTTGTGATTTCGCGACAGATATTGAAAGAGTAAAAAATAAAAGGCCTTGCTTTACACAAGGCCTTTACTAGATCATTTAGGTTTTTAAAGAAGAACTTGAGATTGTACATCTCAAGTTCTTTTACGTTGAGAGAAGTTGTCAGCTTTATCTCGGTAACTTGATAAAGGGCTTCGATTGACTTTCTCCACTTTTCTTCATTAGAAGCAAAGTATAGGAGCCTGTTGGAAGCACACTGACATCCAAGTGTATACTATTCTGGTTTTCATAGATATTCTTTTGTTGGTAGACCGTTCGGCCCGTACCACTAATTATCTTCAAAGCTTGCACTCCTTCCTTAGCGCCATCCCATTTGACCGTCAATTGGTTAATCGTGGGATTGGGATATAGTAGAAGTTCTATGTCAGCATTTAATCCACTGGTATTTTCAATACCTCCAGTGGTCAGCTCCCGCGCTTCAATTTCCTGTCCAATACGCAAGCTATAATCCTCTATTTCTCCCCAGCCTGACGTACCACAGAAATCTGATGCGCTCCCCCATTTCATCGCTACACGAATCCGGGTAAGACCAGGGTTTGCCGTTTCTGGTATAATAAATTGTCCCGTGTACATTCCCAAATGACTATCCAAGGCAAGAACCGTTTCATTTTCATCCTCAAAATCGCCATCCTGGTTATAGTCAATCCAAATCGTCCAATACTCCGGGTAAGGTGATCCAGCAGCCCCTGGCATTAGGCTGTAGAGCACAGCTGAGCCTCGATTCGCGACCACTTCCATATCAGTGAAGCTAGCGTAACCGTCATTATTCCCACTCTCATTGGTGATATCACCTAGGCTAATCGATTCAATCCATTCATATTCAGCCGTATTAGAGGAGGCCTCGCAATAGATGGGACCAGGTTGCGGCCCCGCAAAAGCTAAAAATGATACCTGCTCTGCTGAATGACTACGCTCATCATCCGCCAGTTGATCTTCATCAATGGCGATCAAAATGGCCTGATCAGCAAAAGGCGAGTCACTAAATAAAACGGGAAAACCACCATCCAAGCCCTTCATCGTGGCCATGCTCATCGCGGCACACTCCAGATTGCTTAGGTTGGTCTCATAAGCATATCCACTACTAGTATTATTGACTCCGCGAACGATATCTTCTCCCACACCGGCATAAAAATGTTTACCCTCCACGAAGTAAGAACCTGCTTCGATAACGATATAACCAATCACTTCATCCGCTCTTTCTCCGTTGCTATCCTCCCCTACATGTTTGCTGGCAGAGAATTCAGCTGCAGTTGGAGGCAGGGCTCGGTTACCATTGGCTGATGCCCAGAAGACAGACCAATCCTCATCATTATAACTCATAACCTGGCCAATCACTACGGGTGTCGTGTAAGTATTTTCGTAGGTACGCATTTCATAACGCCATTCTGCACTCGAGCTAGTAGCCGTAGCTAGGACCTTCTTGGCTTCCAAATTAATACCATGCTCTGCTTCGGTATAAGTACCCTCTTCTACGACAGTAAAAGTGACGCCATATCCTTCAATGCTATCATTATTAGGGTTTTGAAGCTTGATTTCGAAAGAATTTCCTTCTGCGGATCGAATACGAGTAACGGCTGGCTTTTCAGAAGGAGCGTCCATAATGATATTGGCAATTACCACCATCGATTCATAGGTATTTTGGAGGTACACGCGTTGCCAATCCGTTCCCACTCGTTTTAAGTTTCCATGTTCCATGACGAGGCGGCAACCTCCTTCATCTATCAATCCATTGCAATCATTGTCTACACCGTCACAAATCTCAGGTGCCATTGGATATACTTCGGGATCTAGGTCATCACAATCCGTATCATTCGTCGTATAATTAGCTGGAAGCATACAAGCTAAAACGGAAACCGCTGCATTGCCAAAACCATCACCATCAAGATCTTCGTAATAAAGCACTCGATCAAAACCTTCATCTATTTCTCCATCGCAATTGTTGTCGATTCCATCACAAAAATCTTTCACGCCTGGATTCCGATGACTGTCATTATCATCACAATCTCCTGCTACTTTTACATATCCTTTGGGGCTATAGCAGACATGAAGCTTTTTGTGTTCATCTCCATAACCATCTCCATCGGCATCATAATAAAAAGAAGTATTGGGATCACTGAGGGTAATAGCACTTACCAACTCACAGCCGCGATTATCGGTTATGGTTAGCTGGTAAGTCCCCCCGGCCAGCTTGTTGAGTTCAACGGCATTTGAATTGAAAGCAGCAGGGCCACTCCAATTCAATTGATAAGGCGCTTGGCCTCCTGTTGGGGCAGCCAAGATATGGCCGCTGTATTCTTCATTACAGGAAATATTTGTTGTACTAAAAGCGACTTCGATAGCCTTCAAAGTATCTATTCGGACTTGTTCTGACATCGTTTGTCCTTCGCTATCGGTTACCGTAAGGCTATATAAGCCGGGGCTATCAACTGATAAATTGGGCTGTTCACTACCCGTACTCCATTCATAAGCATAGGGTGCTGTACCACCAAAGGCATTTACCGTTACAGCTGCCTCGCCCGCGCAATTCAAGGGTGTAGTCCCAATATCTAGGGATAAACCCTGAGGTTCTCTTATGGTCAAATTTTCATCAGAGATATCAAAAAATACATTTCCATGCCCTTTAATCATGATGCGGATGCTGTCGCTGATGAACATGGGCACTTCTATCAATTGTATCCCATCATTAGGTGTATTTTCGGCCAGTACTATTGGATATGAATGTCCACCATCTAGCGATAATAGGATATCCACTGTCGTTGTATTGATGGGTTCTTGGTCCGTTGCCGCCACTTCCCAGGTGATGGGTTCTATTTCTTGCACGGTCCAAGCCATTGAATCATTGGGATAGGTAAGCTGGAATGGCTGCCCAGTATCAATCACTTGTAATTGAATAGCGGTTTGCTCTATACATCCTCCCACTACAAAATTATCTCGTACGGTCAGGCAGAAATTCAAACTCCTAGAAACGGCCGATAAAACTTCCCAACTCGGTGATTCATTCTGAAGGATCGCCTCCATATTAGGAAAGTAACGCTCAGGAGAATAGGAAGGTGCCTTTGATCGAAAACTAGGACCGACCGTATTACCGGGTTGGGGGGGCATGGATACGATTTCTTTATCCATCTGTTCCCAACAATAGGTCAGTCCATCGCCATTGGAATCTGTAGCATCAGCGCTTAAAACGAAAGGAGTACTAGCCGGAATGGTGTAGTTTATCATAGTACTGATGTAAGGCCGGCTATTTCCATTATCCATTTCTTGCGCACAGCTACTTCCCGTATTGGAATTTAGATAGGTAGTAATTTCTTGTATACTATAAGCATGGAAGTATGCATCAGAATTGGATTGTATATTCGGCGCACAAATACCTGCATATCCCATTATAGTTGATGCACTACCTGGTTCTACTGCAGCATTAGTATATCTATTGCAATCGTTATTTTGGGTATGGTTGGCACCCAATTGATGCCCGATTTCATGGATGACATAATCCACGTCGAATGGATCACCAACAGGGTGAGTTTGCCCACTCACACCACCCGCTTTGTAAGACTTACAGAGAGAAGAGAGATAGGCCACACCGCCACCTCCGGTGCTAAAAACATGGCCTATATCGTAGTTGGCGGACCCGATAATATCATCACAGGTGGTTTGATTTTGATCCAACATGGCCGCTCCACTTCCATTGGTATATGGATCAGTATCGCGATCTGTAAAGATGAGCTGATCATTGTCAGCTACCAAAACCAAAGTAATATTCAGGTCTCTCTCCAATATCCCGTTTACACGGGTCATCGTGGTGTTCATAGCCGCCAGCACATCGGGAATATTTCCACCGTGGAATTCCGCATATTCACTGGTACAAGCTAACGCCAATCTATAAATTCGATAAATACAATCGTTAGATTTTTGAAGCCCTCCAAGGTTCGTTGGAGGGACTTCGTCTTTCATGGGGCTATATGAGCAATTAAAGGGCTCATACTGGGAAGTCGAAACCTCCGTTTTATAAAAACTCTGGTAGTATGATTCATTATCTACCGTATAAGGATTAATCAAAACTTGTGGATGCTTGCCTGATACGATCATGGCATGCAATCCATTTGGGCTAATATCAAAACGTACTATTGCCGTCGGGTCTTCGATACCTTTTCCGATATAGGACCGGATCGACGGATATTTCTCAGCTAATTTCGATGACATTACTGGCGCATAACTAATCGTAAAGCTTTCTTGTTGACCATTGGGTAATGGCAATGAAAGTGTCAAAGTTGAAGGAACTGAATGAATCAAAGGCGCTTTTGCCAGCTTCATTTTTAGGGTCTCTATATCGAGTTTCCAATGGCTACTCGTTTTTACTTGCAGGTATCGTTCGGTTTGTTTTGAGGTGTTTTCAGCAGGTTCTACCACTTGCCATATTTCTTTGGATTCAAGTTGGGCTAGCAAGGGAAAGGACACCAATATCAAAAGCACTGTTAGTAAGGAAATGTGTTTCATGTGTCTAAACTTAGTTTGGATTAGATAAAGCATTAGCTGTCATTGTCACCGTATTTGGTGCAATGAATTGTCTGAGAGCTTATTTGGAGGTAGCTATTTGGGCTGCAAATATTTACTTACGGAACCTCTCTACAGTTATTTCCCCCCCGATGGCAATCGGGAGTAGCGCTGCTATCCTGCCTGGCGGCTCGACAGGTGCACCAAAAAATGAGCTTTGTGAGAACCCATAACTAAATATTTTCGCTTCCAAAATCTATCTCCAGACAAGCTCTAAAATCTGCCTTAGTGTGTTGCTAGTCTTTTAGTCTTATCAGTAGTAATAAGTTGTGTACACAGTATATCTTTCCTGCTCTATCTTTCTTTGTATAGCGCTCAAAAAGAGGCCATAAGAAAGTAGCGCATGATGAATGCATAACGAACCTTAGCGAAGTTTGTGTTTGTGTTGTAATAGTGAAGTTCTTGCCGAATCTATCTGCGGGCGTTTAGTGAAACCACCCAAACTTCTATGAAAGAAGTATTTTATTCAGCATAGTGCTTGATAGGAACTGTAATTTATACGGCTGTACGGCTCAAATAGTTACAGTCAAATGCCTAGTGTTCATCAAAAGACTTGAAAATTGTAGGAAGGGAATCCCTCCTTTCTTGTTCTGTCCAAAGATATAAATAAATCCAATACTTGAAAATTTAATATATACATATTTTTTAATTACATGAACGACTATCTACTTAACAAAGCTTTGTCGTACTTCTCTCTCTGTCCAGTAGTCTATTAAAGCACTGAGGGTTAGGATTGTTAGTCCTAACCCCCAATAGTTTACCTGATAGAAATCTCTTCGAAATCGGTTTCTAGCGATCTCCCTCTGGTTCTTCCTCCACTTCTTTATTAATATCATGAATAATCTCAGCCATGGCTATTCTCCATTGACCATTTCGCTTTTCGAGGATTCTCGTTTCAAGCGTGCGAGTTCCTTTATTATCCTGCGTAAAAGAGACCCAGGCCCCATTACCGTAAATGCGAAAACGATAATCTTTTTTACTTACATCTCCATCATAAGGCATTGGATCTGGATTTTCGGCAAAGAAATTTTTGACATTGGCACTCCAGGCCTTCCAGCCATCATATTGACGTATCCCATCTCTAGAGGCCGCAATCCAAACGGAATAATCAGCATGCACCCAAGTTTTCTTCCAATTTTGGTAGTCTCTAGCCCAGAAA
Source organism: uncultured Lewinella sp. (assembly GCA_913060855.1). GTDB lineage: Bacteria > Bacteroidota > Bacteroidia > Chitinophagales > Saprospiraceae > DT-111. Next base: position 6,868 of record CAJXUM010000153.1, read on the forward strand.
TGGCGGGATTCCATCTCGATCGTATTTCGAATGGCCATTTCTTCGGTTTTTTGCTTGTTGTTGTTTTGGGCAAGAGTTTGTGTTCCCAGACATACTAAAAGGCATAAGGTTAGATAGCGAATCATAAAGCGACAGGTTTTGAACCTTCTGGCAAGGTTAGTTTCAAAATAAGACGTGCAGAATTTCGACGTTTGCAGTTGAAGCGTAGTGCGAAGGGTACTAGTTTTGGTTACGGCATATCTAAACAGGGGGTACAGTAGTCTTTCCTTTAAAAAAGAGCACTTTAACAATCGGTATTTAAACCTACATTGAGTCTTAATATACGAATTTTATTCCTCAAAGTCAATTAAATTCCAAATAAAAAGCGCCATTCTGAAACAGAATGACGCCGAACCAAGCCAGTAAATTATTAACCAATCTTTATTTCAAAACAATGCTATTTTCTTTTGCCATTTTGCTTCATTTGAGTGGTAAGGAAAAGGTGTGATCCCCAGCCAAAAGAGAGAAAACCTTTCAGACCCGAAATAGTATTTCCCATTTGTTTCTTTTCAAACTTTAATGGGATCACACTGGATACACTATTAAATTTAAATCGTAAGCAAGTTGTTATTTTTTAGTTTTTGTACCAATCATTTGCCTTATTCCAAGGCGTTTACGACCTTCAAGGCTGCACTTATAGCGACTTCTCATTTGGACGCGCTTAAAATCAGCATAGTCTTATCAGTGGCTAGTCATACATTTTATGCTAGCTCAATAAAAGACCATCAGTTCTGTGGAATAAAATGAGTAATGAGGTGTCATCACAGACACTACATTTTCTTATTGAGACCTAATTTCCAACTGTTTATGAATTATATTTCTCACTTAAGCAACCATCATGCCAAAATTTAAATACTACGCGATTTTTTCTACTTTTCTCTTATTATTCTTTCTTTCTACGTTCCAAGTTGACGCACAAAAAATTCCTTATACCAGCCAGAAAAGTGCCAAGGGAACATCGGCTATGGTGGTATCGCCCCATCCATTGGCAACAGAAGTAGGTCTGAGCATTTTAAAGGCAGGAGGAAATGCCATCGATGCCACGGTTGCCCTACAATTTGCCCAAGCGGTTGTCTATCCAAGAGCGGGCAATATTGGCGGTGGTGGTTTCATGGTGATCCGTACAAAAGACGGCAAAGCCATTACGATTGACTATCGAGAAAAAGCCCCAGCAAAAGCCAACCGGAATATGTACCTGGATGAGAAAGGGGACATTATACCTGGTCTTAGTACCAAAGGACATTTAGCTGCTGGCGTTCCAGGCACGGTAGATGGCCTGATTCAAGCACATGAGCAGTATGGTAAACTTCCATTTACACAATTGATTCAGCCCGCCATAGAACTAGCCCAAAAAGGATATCCCATTAGCCAAACAGAAGCCGATCGGCTCAATCGATTTCAGGACGACTTTAAGGCGGTTAATGACGAGCCCAATCCTTTTATCAAAGCCAATTGGCAAGAAGGAGATGTATTGCAGCAAACGAAATTGGCAGAAACGCTGGCTCGGATACAGAAGAAAGGTCGCGCAGGATTTTATAAAGGAAAAACAGCCAAGGCCATTGTCAGAGAGATGAAAGAAGGTAATGGCATCATTAGCCGCAGAGACCTCTCTAAATACAAAGCACAATGGCGTGACCCGGTAGAAGGACAATATAAATCGTATAAAATTATTTCCATGCCCCCACCTTCTAGTGGTGGATTAGCATTGATTCAACTGCTCAAAATGGTGGAGCCCTACCCTATCGAGCAATGGGGTTTTCATGATCCCAGGACCATTCACCTGATGGCCGAAGCAGAGCGGAGAGCCTATGCCGATCGCTCTCAGCACTTAGGTGATATGGATTTTTATCCGGTTCCGGTCGATTCCTTATTGGCGGCCACTTACATTAAAGACCGAATGAAGGATTTTTCACCAGATAAAGCCACCTTAAGTAGTGATATTCTAGCTGGAGAATTTCAAGGGGTCATGAAGGAGAGTTTTGAAACTACGCATAGTTCAATAGTAGATGCAGAAGGCAACGCCGTTTCCCTCACTACTACCCTCAACTCTAATTTCGGTTGTAAAGTGTGGGTAGATGAAGGAGGTTTCTTTCTCAATAATGAAATGGACGATTTTAGCTCCAAGCCGGGTGTGCCCAATCAATTTGGTCTAGTAGGCGCAGAAGCGAATGCGATCGCCGCAGGCAAACGAATGCTTAGTTCAATGACACCCACCATCATAGAAAAAGATGGCGAAGTATTTATGGTCATCGGTGCGCCAGGTGGCTCAACCATCATTACGGCCGTTTTTCAAGTCTTCCTCAATGTGGCAGCTTTCGATATGCCGCTAGAAAAAGCAGTAGAAGCTAGTCGGTTTCATCACCAGTGGCTACCTGATCGCATCCTCATAGAAAAGGATGGCCTATCAAAAGCGCTGCAGGAAAAACTGAAGGCTATGGGACATCAATTATCTGAAGTTAATTATATGGCCGTGATTAAGGCCATACAACGCTTGCAGGACGGCAGCTGGCAAGGGGTTGGAGATGAGCGAAATCCGGATGATGATGCGCGTGGGTATTGATAGTGAGCTGAGGGGGCGGGACTGAGGGTGGTTCCGGTTGGAAACCTGTCTCTTATACACATCTGACGCTGCCGACGAAGAGGATAGTGTAG
>CAJXUM010000154.1 GCA_913060855.1 uncultured Lewinella sp.
GAGATCAGCCTCGGTCTCGTGGGCTCGGAGATGTGTATAAGAGACAGGTGCATAGCTTAGGCTAGATAGCTTACAATCACGGATTAAACTATCTTGAGATGCCGTATACATCAATTGAAAATGTTCGCGAAGATTTAGGTTAGCGGCTCTGGCGGAAAGCATCGCTTTTCTCACCGCCTCCGTGATGGCGACTGGCGAGAGGCCGTGTGCCAATAAATCACTGGCAAAATAGGTGAGTTCTTGACGAAACAGTGCATTTAAAAAATCTTCTAGGGAGGCCTGAATATCATATTCCTCGTGATAGGTGATAACTTTCATGGCTATGATTTTAGTTCATGTTTGCTTTTTGCGCTTCGCTGATACCTTTTAGTTGTTTAAACAAGGCTTCTTCTTCTGCTGAAAGATGCTGTGGTAGTCGGACCTTTAGTTTTACCAACAGATCGCCATGTTTGGACGGATCTTTATAATTGGGCATGCCTTTACCTTTTAGGCGGAGCACCTTTCCACTTTCACTCCCTTTGGGCACTTTTACTTTAAGTTGACTACCGGCAAGGGTTGGCACTTCAATTTGGCCCCCCAGAATGGCGGTGTATAGATTGACATCGGTCGTATAGATCAACTGATCATTTTCTCTTGTGAAGCGATGATCCGGCTCTATTTTTAGTCTGATATACAAATCGCCGGCAGGGCCGCCCTGCACACCCGCCGCCCCTTTTCCTCTAATTCGTAAGCGTTGACCATCGAAGGCTCCGGGCTTAATGGTGATTCGAAGATTTTTACCTTGCCAGGCAAAGGCTCGGCGACTTCCTTGATAGGCTTCGAGTAAAGTAATGGGCATTTCTGCTTCCCAATCTTGTCCTTTAAATCCTCCTTGCCGAGATCTAGTTCTCCGCCCTTGTCCAAAAAATGAATCGAAAAAACTGGAAAAACCACTACCTTCTTGTTGCCCTTGTCCAAAAAAATCGGCGGGATCACCTTCATAGTAAAAAGTACGTCCATCGCCTTTGCCTTGCTGACGTGCATATTGTTGCCAATCTCCACCCCCTTGCTGGTAGGCTTCCCAATTGGCCCCTAGCGTGTCGTATTTTTTGCGCTTTTCGGGATCACTCAACACTTCATGGGCTTCATTGACCTCCTTGAATTTTTCTTCTGCCGCTGCATCATCCGGGTTTTTATCTGGATGATATTTAGCTGCAAGTTTTCGGTAGGCCTTTTTAATCTCTTTTGGAGAAGCATCCTTGCCAACACCAAGCGTCTGATAATAATCTTTGTATTTCATATTGGTTAAAAGTCGTGAACCGGTCTAAATACCGAACAGCATAAAACTAGGTTATTAGGTGAGCTAATAAGATGATAAATGTTAAAACCAGGATTGAGTTTTATCAGTCTGCAAAAGAGAAACCAGGGCTTCTGTTTAGGGTGGATGGAAATCGGAAGCTTCACAACATTAGTCCGACTATGGTCCAAAGAAAATGTTGGGTGAATATTATCATGCAAAGGGATAGGGAAAATCATCCCATTTGATAGCGATAATGATGAAATTACTAGATAGAGAACCAAATTATCACCACTAAAATTGCCTCATCATGAATACTATGAAGTTAATTTCTACGCTCATGACTAAGGATTTGCTTACCGTTAATCCTACCGATACCCTAAAGGCGGTAAAGAAAATCTTCGAAACTAAAACCCTCTATCACATTCCAGTTGTAAAGGGGAAGAAGGTAGTCGGACTCGTCAGCAAGACAGGTTTACTTGATTTTATGGTGGACAAAGCCAGTGAACGGAATCAAGACCTCAACGGCGAAATACTGGAACGATACCGCGCGGAAGATATAATGGCGAAGGAGGTAGCCCAATTGGAAAGTAGTGATCATCTCTTGGTGGCCATTGCTGCTTTTACAGAAAACAGGTCTCAGGCTATGCCAGTCATTGACGGGGAAGAACTGGTCGGAATGGTCAGTAGTCACGATATTATGAAGGCATTAAGTGAAGAAAGAATGAGTATTATTTGAAGAAGCTGTTTTCAAACTTAAAGTATGATCCGATTCCTTTTCTCTCTAATCGTGCTGATGCACGGATTGATTCATCTCTTAGGTTTTGTAAAGGCATTTGAATGGGCGCCGGTACAACAGATAACCAAGCCGATTTCCAAGTCTTTTGGTTTGATTTGGTTGTCGATAGCCCTATTGGTTGTCATTACTGCAACTTTGTATTTTTTCGGAAAAGAGTACTGGTGGGTAATAGGCATTCCTGCAATCATTTTATCCCAATTATTGATCATCTTCTATTGGCAGGACGCCAAGTTTGGCACCCTAGCCAATTTAATTATTCTGTTCGTTAGTTTACCAGCCTTTGGAAAATGGCAGTTTGACCGCCAAGTGGAGATGGAGTCGCAGCTGATGCTGGAAACGCTCAAAGAAGAAGCACTCCCTATTCCTACCCAAGAAGATATGGCGCATTTGCCCGCCATTGTACAATCCTGGCTCAAACGGAGTGGCGTGACTGGTCAGGAAATAGCTCAGCAGGTCTGGTTGCAGCAAATCGGACAAATGAAAACCAAGCCCGATGGACAATGGATGCCCTTTGAGGCGACACAACGCTTCAATGTTCAACAACCGGCCTTTGTTTGGGATACTAAAGTTTCGATGGGACCATTCCTCTATTTAGTGGGCCGAGACCAATACTACAGAGGAACTGGAGATATGACGATTAAGCTGCTTTCCTTATTTAAGGTCGTAGATGAAGGCTCAAATGACAAGATAAATACGGGGACGATGCTCCGTTTCCTGAGTGAAACCTGCTGGTTCCCTTCTGCCGCGCTGAGCCCTTATATCAGCTGGACGGCAATTGATTCTACCAAAGCGAAAGCCACGATGCATTATGAAGGAATGTCGGTTAATGGAACCTTCAGTTTTTCTGAAGCGGGTGACTTTCTATCCTTTAGCGCTCAACGATACTTTGGTGGGGGAGAGGAAGCTACTTTAGAAAAGTGGTTGGTCGAGGCTGTTGATCACAAAACGCTTGGCGGCTATCGAATCCCTTACCAGAGCAAAGTGACTTGGCAACTGGCAAGTGGAGATTTTCACTGGCTTGATGTCGAAGTTACGAAGATGAAGATTAACAGTAACAGCAAGCAGCTCTAAGATAATTGACTACAATTCGAGCGATCAAGCAGCTGAAAACAACCTCATGAAAAAGGCAAAACAGCTGGCCAAGCATTTATTAAGCGATTAAAATCTAGGTATAATGAGAGTCAAGTATTTAAGCCCATTGATAGCCCTCTTACTTATTTCATTGTTTTCTTGTGAAAGTAAGCGCCCCGCATCAAATACCCCAATCCCACTCAATCAGGAGGAAGAGGTGGTATTTTTAGAAAAGGGGCGATTTATTGCTACTACAACCTTTACTGCTTTATCTGGCAAATTGCAGGAAGCCTTGCAGCAAGGAGGGGTTAAGCAGGCGATAAGCTATTGCCAGCAGGCAGCTATCCCTCTGACGGATAGTTTATCTGTAGCAGAGGGTGCTGAAATTCGAAGGACATCTCTAAAGGTCCGTAATCCTCAAAATGCACCTACACCGACAGAAAAGTTGATTTTAGAAGACTATGCAAAAAATGCAAAAGCAGGGAAGGAGTTGAAGCCCATTGTCAGGAGAAATGACAATCAGGAGATCGCCTTTTACGCCCCTATCAAGGTAAACGCTTTTTGTTTGCAATGCCATGGGAAATTAGGTCAAACACTTAAGGAAGAAGATTATGCCATTATTAAAGAACACTACCCCGGAGATCTGGCTTTGGGATATGTGGATGGTGATTTGAGGGGAATGTGGAGTATTCAATTTACAGAAAAATAATAGGTGAGAGTAAGGAAAGATAATCAATTAATATTTTTTTAATTTTCGGATATCCGCTAAACGGTTCTTAGCTGCTTCATAACCGATTTCATAGGCTTCATCCAGGTGGCTCATACTAAAAGTGCCGAAGTGACTGAGTTTTTCTGGGGCAATAACCAGGTTGCATTGACCAAACTTTTGGATAGATATATTGGCCATCCCGATCTTAAAAGCTCGATCGAGAACACTGAGAGAGGATGACAGCTCTACCGCCTTTATTTTGTTGAGGGGATTGACGTAAACCCCAATGATTTTATCGCAATGAGCCAATAAGGGTTCCACTGGAAAGTTGTTAGTAATACCTCCATCAGCGTAAAGTACTCCCTCGATCGTCATCGGAGACAAGACCACGGGGAAGGCAGCTGAGGCCAGTACTGCATTAATCAACGGCCCTTCGTGGAAAAATCTGGTTTTCCCGGCCAAAATATCCGTTGCAGAGACAAAAAGTTTTTTCTTCAAATGGTCAAATCGATCTTCTGGGAAGTAGGCTTTGAATATTTGGTAGAACTTATCCGTATCGATCAGCCCAGGTTTTCGATAAGTGTACTTATCAATTGAAAAAATAGAGGTTTTGCGAAAAAAGGCCAAGATATCGTCAGCTCTATAGCCGGCCGCATAAAATGCCCCAACGATAGCGCCGGCGCTGGCCCCTGCAATATAGCTGGGGTAAATCCCCTCTTCTTCTAGGGCTTGAATTACGCCAACATGGGCGAGACCTCTGATGCCTCCGCCCGAGAGTACAATGCCGTAAGTGGGTTCACTCATGATTTTTGACTTAAAAAGGCTAGGGAATGATCAGCGACTTTCAATCCCGCAAAATCATTTCAAATCGAACAATACCTGCATCTACTACTGCCCGTTGAAGTTTTCCCTTTTCGTAATAATACCAATTCTCTTTCCCTTTTGCGTTGATTTTTTTATAGGAATGATTCCCCATAGGATAGAGGGGATGGAAATTGGCTGTTTCTTCGAAAAACGAAGTTTCTACATCGATCGGCTCTTCAAATAGGAGCAAAATGGCGGGGTAGGCTATCGGATCAGAAAGCCATTTTTCCCGCTTGCCTTTGGTTTGAATATGATACTTATCTCCTGTCCATGTGACCTGCGTGCGATCACGGGTTTTTCCATTTACTTCAATGCTTGCATCGGACGAATTGAGTTGATCCTGTTTCATCGTCACTTCAGCTTGAAATAAAACAGCAATCTTTTTAAGGATGTGGGCATTAATTCGAGTATAACTTTTATAGGTGATCAAGCCCTCCTCAGCCGTTCTTATCGCTGTCAATTCGCCAATAGTCTTGTCATTCCTCACGACATCAAAATGAAGCTTTTCAGAGGGTATCTCATTTGGTGGAAGGAAAAACAGTAACCATAGAAAATAAGAAAAATGCATGGGAATCGATTTGATGGAAGAACCAGAATTCGATAAAGGTTGGTGCAAAGTTTACCGAAAAGCGACGCTCTTGAGGTGATTAATTTCAAATCTCTGTATGATTAAAATCATCTTATTCAACCCTATTTGCCTGGGGTTTTGCTACTGGTCGGATTGTTTTTAGGAATGACTCAACCCTCTGTGATTCACCTCACTGACTCCAAGTTGGAAAGCCCGTTCCTTTGTATCAGTAATTAAAACAATCTCTACTCATCAAATCAAATAGTATAAAAAATGGAAGATCAAATCGTAAATAATATGCAGTCGCGTTGTTGCCAGTTCTCAGTTTCATCATGAATATTGAGAATTGGCAACATTCCGCTTTCTGACTCTTTAACTACCGCAGACAGTTGTGTTTTATTGATAAAACTCCTCTTGCGCTTCTTCCAAGGGCCATTGCTCTACGGTAACCACCACCGAGTTTTCCACCCCGAACGGACTTTCTGCATATTTATCTGCTTCCCAATCGTTTTCCCAAACCTCACCATCCATCAAGTAACGGAATTGATATTCTCGGTTTGACTCCAATTCTATGGTTCCTGTAAAATCACCGTTTCTCATCTTCATAGGGTGTCCATTTTCCCTATCCCAGTTATTGAAGTCACCCACAATGAGTACCTCTTTAGCTCCATTTGCGGCTGTTTTCGGTAACTGGAAAGTGACTTTACAAGCGGGTCTTGACTTTAGAAATTTCTTTTTTAGACTCATGATCTTTTTGTTTTGGATGTAGAAAGTTTATAGATAGCATAAAGTTACACCTGAAACAGGTTGTTTCTATTGAGCATTATCAATGGAACGATTGATAATTATCGTTGACGATCTCTACTTTTTTTTCAAAACTTATAGAGCAATTTCCTTGAATGGAGACGACTATAAAGTCTAGATCATATTTTAAAACGATTAATTATGAAACGAATATTCCCTCCAGTATTGGGCATAGCATTATTGCTGATTTTAAATTCCTGTGGGATAAACAGTGCTATGATGGTCCATCAAAATCAAAACTCCACCCAGGTTCATCTTACTTCTAACAATTATAGGGTAGTGGAAAAAGTAAGCGGAAGTGCGGAAGTGGAATACATCCTTCTGATTGGAGGGATGAATCGAACGCAGCTGTATAAAAGCGCCTATGCCGATATGGTCAACAAGACAGACCTAACGGCTGGCTCCAAAGCATTGATCAATATTGTAACTGAGGATCATATCGGGGGTGTTCCTCCTTTTTATTATAAGAGAACGATTACTGTAAGTGCTCATGTCATTGAATTCACTAAGTAATCTGAAAGGTGAAAACAAAAAGAAAACCAAGAAGATGGACAACTTAACAACAAACCCACAAGACGCAAAAGCAGTTTTTAGAAAATGCGGCACTTGTTCGCAGACTTTCGCGCACCTAATGAATCGAGAATATGGTCATCCAAAAAAAGCGGAAGAGCTTGCGCTGGATCCCTTAGCTGGTGGCATAATGAACCAGGGACATCAGTGTGGTATGCTGTGGGGAGCGGCCCTAGCTGTCGGCGCTGAAGCCTATCGTAGACATGATGGCAGAGACCGGGCCATCGCCATCGCAGTAACCGCCACACAACATATTATTGAGTCCTTTGTCCATAGAACGAATACCGTGAATTGTAAGGAGATCATCGGCTATGATTTACGCACGGTATTTGGCCTTGTGAAATTCATGCTGAAGACTATGGCTAAAGGAATGAATAATAGCCAGTGTTTTAACCTTGCGGAAGCATGGGCCCCCGAAGCCATCCAGGCTGGAAAGGAAGGTTTATCGGAGGAGCAAATTCACTTGATTCAACCCCCTAAAAGCTGTGCCTCGGAAGTGGTGCGCAGAATGGGAGCGACTGATGAGGAGATGACTATGGTAGCAGGGTTTGCGGGTGGCCTTGGTTTGAGCGGCAATGCTTGTGGTGCGCTTAGTGCAGCGATTTGGCTGAAAACGCTACGATGGTGTAGGGAACATCCCGGAAAAACACCTCCCATGTTTAATAATCCTATCGCCAAAAAGATAGTAAAAGCGTTTCAAGAAGAAACAGATTCAGAAATGCTGTGCCATAAAATAACAGGAAAATATTTTACGAACATCAACGATCATTCTGAATATATCAATGGCCAAGGTTGTGCTAAATTGATGGATGTACTTGCGGAAATTTAGAAAAACGCTAATAGCTACCTATTAATAATGAAAGCAAAAGATTTCAATTGTATTGTAATCGGCTCCGGAATTGGTGGGATGAGTGTTGCAGCGATTCTTGCAAAAGCAGGTAGGAGAGTATTGCTATTAGAACAACATTACATTCCTGGTGGATATACGCATACTTTTAAAAGAAAAGAGTATGAATGGGATGTCGGCTTGCATTACATAGGACAAGTTCAAAAGAAGGATAGTTTTATACGCAAAGCCTTTGACTATATCAGTGATGGACAATTGAAGTGGGTTGCCTTGGATGATATATATGACCGGGCCATCTTTGGTCAAGAAGAATTTGAATTCGTAAACGGAAGAGCCCCCCAAAAGGCCCAGCTGAAAAAGTACTTTCCCGAACCGAAAGATCAAATTGCCATTGAAAAATATTTTGCATTGCTGGATGAAGTTGACCATATCGGCTCATCTTACTACGCTGAAAAAGTCCTGCCTAGGATAGTACGTAAATTAATTGGACCACTACTACAAAAAAAAGTATTCCATTATTCTGATCAAACTACCCTATCCGTTTTAAAAAGTATCACAGATAATCCCAAGTTGATTGGCGTGCTCACTGCACAATATGGTGATTATGGCTTGCCTCCAGCCAAGAGTAGTTTCTATATGCACGCTATGGTGGCCAATCACTATATGGAGGGGGCTGCTTATCCGGTAGGTGGAGCCGCCGCTTTGGCACAAAACATCATTTCGGTGATTAAAAAGAATGATGGCCAGTTAATAACGAGAGCCAAAGTAGATCAGATTATTGTCGAAAATAATGTTGCTAAAGGGGTACTATTGGAAAACGGCCAAGCCTATTACGCAGATAAAATCATTAGTAACACAGGGATTGTCAATACGTTTACGGATTTACTGTCTCCGGCTGTTCAGCACCAGCATCAATTAGAAAAGAAGCTCTTAAAAATAAAACCTGCTGTTGCGCATTTAGCCCTTAATATTGGCTGCAATGCGTCTTCAAAAAGCTTGCATTTGCCCAAATGTAATTATTGGATATTCCCAGCAGAGTATGACCACGACAAAAACCAAGCAGCTTTTGATAGTTTAGATGCCCCCTTACCTGTGATATTCGTCTCTTTTCCATCGGCTAAAGACCCAGAATGGGAAAAGAGGCATCCCAATACTTCTACTGTTGAAATAATAACATTGGTTCCATACCATTGGTTTTCAAAATGGGAGGATACAGAATGGATGAATAGGGGGGCAGATTACGATGATGTAAAAGAAAAATTATCACAGAAGCTCTTGTCTATGTTTTTAGAGGTAATGCCCCAATTGAAAGGTAAAATAGATTATTACGAATTATCTACCCCTCTTTCAACAAAAAAATTCACCAACCACTTGAAGGGCGAAATCTATGGCTTGGAACATAGTCCAGAACGCTTTAGACAGCGTTTTTTACGCCCAGAAACCCCGATTAGAAAATTATACCTTACTGGCCAAGATGTCTTTATGGCAAGTGTGACAGGAGGAATGATGGGAGGCATATTGACGGCTTCAAGTATCCTCAGGAAAAATGTATTTCGGCAAATCAATAATAGCACCTATTAGGCTTTATTATGAAAAAGGATAAAACAAGTAGAATAGCCATTATTGGAGCAGGTGCCGCTGGCTTGGTGGCCGCAGAAACTTTCAAAGAAATGGGCTATCAAAACGTATCTCTTTTGGAAAAAGAACTGAGGGCTGGCGGGAAATGCAGTTCGTATCATCATGAGGGAAAAATCTATGAACTAGGTGCAGGCTTGATTGCAGGTAACAATAGAATTATTTGTGATTTGACGCATAAATACAACATTCCATTAGCAAAAGTAGATTCTTATACAGACAATTTGTATAGTCTGGAGACCGGTGGAAAAATAGATAACATTTTTAACCTACCAGAGAAAGTATCTTTTCTATGGCAGTTATTACTCAAATATAGAAGGTTATGCCATCGCTATGAATCCCTTAAAAAGACTGGGTATGATTTATCCCTGTCTCTTATACACATCTCCGAGCCCACGA